>JAFQUL010000098.1 GCA_017408535.1 Clostridia bacterium | reverse complement strand
CGGTGACGGTATTGACTTCTCCGGATCAAAAAATGTTACCATATCCAACTGTAAGATCAGAGCATGGGACGATGCGATCGGCCTTAAGACCCATTGCCCTGACGCTCCCTGCGAAAACTTTACTATTACCAACTGCGTACTGTCATCTAACTGGGCGGGCGTTCGTATCGGTCCCGAGACCTGCGGAGATATGCTTAATATCTCTATCTCGAACTGCGTATTTAACGACTGTAGCGACGGTGTAAAGGTTCAGCTTTGCGACACTTACCGTATGGAGGATCTTACCTTCTCTAACCTCAATATGGTACACGTTCTCCGTCCTTTCTTCTTTACCTCAAGTTCCTGCCGTATGAGCGGACACAGTAAGGGTAGCAGACCTGCTCCCGGAGTGTTTAAGCGTGTTCTTATCAGTAATGTTATCGCTCACATGACAAAGGAATACAAAAAAGACTGGTTTGAAAATATGATCGTAATCAACGGTCTGCCGGATGCATACATTGAAGATATCATGATCAGCAATATGCACGTTGTTGCCCCCGGCGGTCTGGCTGATGACGGTAGCTCTGCCGAGAACGAGGAGCTCATTGAGTATAACAATTACCCAGACCTTGTATTCCAGTGGGAGCCATATCCCTGCTCTTGTATGTACATCAGAAATGCCGCAAGAGTAAGACTTAATAACTGCGTTTTTGAGACAACCCTTTCTGACGAGCGTCCCGCTATAGCGGCACAGTCAGTAGACGGACTTAAGATAACCAATTCCGAGGCATACTGCAAGGGCGGTCTTATCCGTCATTACAGAGTAGACGGTCTCAGAATAGTTGACAGCGAGGGTGCAGTTCTTGAGGAGTCCCCCGAATATAAGGAACGCTGGGATGCATTCAGAGAATTCTCCGTTAAAAACGAAGAGATGCTTATAAAGAACGCTGCACTTGTTGATCAGGTACGTACCTGGGATACGGTCGCTACTCTTACAGTGCCTGATGAATGTACCTGCGAAGCAGAGTTAACCTTTGAAAATCCCGGTGAGAATCCGCACCTTCTCATTAACAAGGTCAGTGCATCCCCGAGAGTAACTCTCAATGGAAAGGAAATTTATTTTTGGGACAGATGGAGCAAGGGAGATATGTATGTTTCACATATTCCGATCGCAGTTGATCTTTCTGACGGACTTGTTGAGGGAGAAAATACTCTTAAGGTCACTCTTGAGGGCGGTAATACAGAGTTTGCCGACAAGAATCTTTCAATATGTGTACCTAAAAAAGACTAATCATAATTAAAAGCATAAAAATAATACCGCCGTATGGCGGTATTATTTTTATATGTTTATTTTACAAACCAGCCTTTAACTGAATCAAACAGAGGATACAGACTGTCGCGGCTGTTTACTATGAGTGCCGCGCCCGAGAGGATAAGCATAATGACTACGATCTTTTTTGCTATCCCCTCGTTTATGTATTTACCGCTCCAGAGACCGATAAACAGGAAGATCAGCATAACGGGTATCAGCATCAGCCCCTGCTTCAGTGCCTCGAGAGTGAATATGCCGGAGAAAGCGTATACGATTATTCTGAATGTTCCTTCAACAAAGAATACCGCACAGATATTAGCCTTGAATTCATAGATGTTTTTTGTAACTCTTCCGATGTATGCGCCCAAGAGTGCACCGATACCGTATATTCCGCAGAGAATACCTGATACGAGGCCTATTGCCAGAAGGGTTATTTTTGACGCCTGAGCCTTCTTTTTTGATTTAGCCTCCCTCATATCCCTGAACAGCATTTCAAGGCCTATAAGGATGATTATTACGCCGAACAGCACCTTTACAATGCCGGTGTTTGCATTCTTAAGGAAAAATATACCCGGAATACATCCGAGAAGCACCAGGGCTGACAGGGGTAAAAATACGTTAAGCTTTATATTCTTGCGTTCCTTGAACAGAACTATAAAGTTAGTAGGGTAGGAAAGCAGTATTTCCGTTGGGGTAATAAGCACGTTGTCGCTTGTAAAGCTGAGTATAGAAGTAAATACAAGGGTGTTGGCAAATCCGCACAGACCTTTTACAAAATATGCCGCGGCGGCGGCAACGATCCACCAGAACATGTTTTTGTCTCCGTAAAACTAATTTTTAAGATGTTGGATTTTGTATCGGAGAAGTACTGTATTGGATATAATTATTACATCGTACAAATTCTCCTGAAAATACCATACGATTATAGCACAAAAACATATAAAATGCAACTTAAAAAGAGAAAACAGTAATGATAACCCCAACCACTGTTACGGTAAGTGTAACACAGCGGTTGGGGTTATTTTTGTCTTATCAATCATCAACGGGCGGTTTCATGGAGGATTCTGGTGTTCGGTACTGTCAATCATCATACTCTACAAGCATAACCGCATCGCAATGCCAACCGCCTGTATGACAATTATATACTCCCTCATGCCAGTATACGGGCATATTGTCCTGAGCATAAACAGGGACAATAGGACGCCATACTTTTACGTCTTTTTCCTCAACTCTGCGAATAACTTG
>JAFQUL010000097.1 GCA_017408535.1 Clostridia bacterium | reverse complement strand
TTCTCCCCGTTAGTGTTATATCCCAGCCCGCCGTGCGTTGTTGTTATATATTCACGAACATCATCGCTTAACTGTATTTCCTCGGGCTCTTCTGTACCGGTGGCCATAAATAATTTTCTTCCATAATCCTTTAAGCCGTATATTTTACCGTCCTTGTATATTGCAGCAGATGAACCGGCTCGGACATCGGTGATGGTGTCGGTGCTTATATTGTATATACCGTACCCCACCACCCATTCATATCCAACGATACTTACCAAAATATTATCATCATCAATAAATAAGCTTACCTTATATCCCCATGCTTGGCTAAAGTGTTTATCATGCATATACGGTTCTGTAGCCAGTATTTCTCTTTCTTTTCCAGATGAATCGCACAGAAATATCTGTGTATCGTAGATCCCCTGTTCAGGCTTAACCGGAACTTCACGCCAATACAGACAAAGGCTTCCGTCAGGAGAAAACATCGGAACAGATACCCTTAAAGCAGGGGCAACTGTCTTTACTGTGAGATACCATTCCCCATCACGATTTCCGAGAGCAAATACCTGAGGAACTTCATATGGGTATCCATTCATATATACATATCCGCAAAACAAATATTCACCGCTATAATAGGAAAATACAGTTAACGGTATACTACTTCTGATTTCCTTTGAAAATTCATATTCGCTTGTTAAGTGATTATACACGGCTATTTTGTACAGTCCATCCTCGTTACGGTTGTCAGACATGGACAGCAGGAGTATCGCTCTATCGCTGTCAATGGGAAGGCTCCGTACACCTACAGCCCCTGTTTCAAGTGTCCGAAGTGAAAAATCACCGGAGGTATAGGTAAGTTCCGCTCCCTGATTTTCTTTTGGAACATCGTCGGGTGCAGGAGCCGTTGTATCGGCTGTAAGCTCGGTAGTCACATCGTTTACAGGCTCTGTGGTATCGTCGTTTACAGGATCTGTAGTCTCATCGGCAATCGGTTCTGTAGTCTCGTTTTTTTCTTCGGTTGTGTGCGTGACATCTTCGTTGCCTGCACAGCTGCACAGCGCCAATAGAAGCAGCATACAAAGAACAAAATACATTTTTCTTTTCACAAAAATACCTCCTGTAATAATAACATAACTTATTCACGAATTATCGCCGTTTTGCTTTCCTCATCTATATATACAGGAAAACTTCTAAAAGGTTACATAATAATTCAATTTTTTCTATAAATTTTTTTAATACAAAATATACCGGGTCAAGAGCATAAAAACCGCTGCGGCATAAATATGCCACAGCGGTTTTTATCATTTATTAAATCCGTTCTGTCTTGCGATCTCAAAGGCAAGGATGGATGCGGCAGAGGCGGCGGACAGAGCGGCCTTAAACTCTCTGCCGTAGTCAAGTCTTACTATTTTGTCGGCATGATCAAGGACGGCACGGGATATCCCGCGTTTCTCGCCGCCGACGATAAGCAAGAGAGGCTTTTTTATCTCTGCTTCATATACCGATACAGACTCCTTTATATCGGCACAGATAACACTGTATCCGCATTTTTTTGCGGTAGCGGCAGCCTCTTCCGGCTCGCACACAAACATCGGTATCAGCTCTGATGCACCGGCAGATGCACGGCACACCACTCCTGCGGCACTCATCCAGTTACGGGGCGGAATGATCAGTCCGTCAACGCCTGCGGCATAAAGAGACCTGACGGCATAACCGAAGTTATAGGGGTCCTCTATCCCGTCAAGCATAACGTAATAGCCGCCGGACAGACGGTCTTCTGTCAGAGACGGATAGCTTCTCTCTCCGCAGAGGGCAACTATTCCCCCGTGGGAATTACCGATACACATTCCGTCTATAGTTTCTTTGTCAGTTATAACGAGCTCAAAGCCAAGAGACTGCTGTTTTCTTTTTATATAGGCAAGCTCCCGCTGTTTTTTCTCGCTTCGCTCTCGGTCGAAAAGCACCTTATCTATCCGTCTGTCGCTTGTACCGGCTTCCACGGAGTGTATGACCCCATCAAGGGATACCATGCCCTCAAAAACTCCGGACGGAGAAAACTTTTCTTCTTCCTTTTTCACTTTACTCATAGCTGGTCCTCTCCCCATACGAACCTTGTCAATTGACCCTCTGTCTCAAGCCCCTCGAAATTCTTCTGTCTGAGTACCTCATACACCGCTATAGCCACGGTATTGGACAAATTAAGACTTCTGAGATTCTGACGCATCGGCATACGCACGCATCTGTCCTCATTTTCGAAAAGCAATTCTTCCGGCAGACCTTTGGTCTCCTTACCGAACATAAGGAACACCTCGTCGGGATAAGATACGTCAGAGTAGGTATTCTTTGCTTTAGTTGAAAAATAATATATCCGGGCACCGGGATTACGGTCAAAGAAATCTGCTGTGTCCTTATAATAGGTTATATCAAGCTCGTTCCAGTAATCGAGTCCCGCACGCTTCAGCTTTCTGTCATCTATTTTGAAGCCCAGAGGCTCTATAAGATGGAGAGACGCCCCCGTCGCTGCGCAGGTACGGGCAATATTTCCGGTATTCTGTGGGATTTCCGGCTCGTGGAGAACAATGTTGATCTTCATAATCTGATTTATGCCTTTTCGGATTGAAATTCTTTTATTATATCATCTGCGGATATTCCAGCATATCTGTAGAGTGAATCGGTTATCTCCGGAGGAGAGACAAAATCGTCATCCACAGCAAGAATCTTTGTTTTTACAGAATGATCTGTACGCTCCGCGATAATGCTTGACAGTATCATTGCGGCACCGCCGTTCTTTATTCCTTCTTCAAGAAATACTGCCTTGTTTACAGACTCAGGAAGCAGGGACAGAATATCGTCAGCCGCCTTTTCATAGGGGCGTAAGTGCTGAAGGAGAATGATACCGCAGGAGATCCCGCACTCACTCAATTTTTCTTTAGCCTTTATAGCTTCTGAAACGATACTTCCGTAGGTTATTATCACAAATTCGCACTTTTCGTCCCGTCTGTAATCGGATACAGCAGGAAGAGTCCCCCGCCCACGGTCGCCGGTAAACATATTGGAAAAACCGCGGTCAGTATCATTTGGGTAACGTATGGCAACCGGGTGATCTGAAGAAGACGCATATTCCATAGCCACACCGAGAGACTCAAATGAAATCGGTGCAAATATCTCTATTCCCGGGATAGAAGATAAAAACGAAACATCAAAAATACCGTGGTGAGTTGCTCCGTCAGCAAAATTAAGCCCCGCTCTGTCTACCCCGATAACTACAGGAAGCTTCTGCAAAGCTATATCGTGCAGGAGATTATCGTAGCCTCTCTGAAGAAAAGATGAATACACGCCGATATACGGCTTATATCCGGCGGCTGAAAGCCCCGCACAAAATGTAAGTGCATGCTCCTCTGCGATACCTACGTCAAAGAAACGCTCAGGATATTCCTTTGCAAATAAAGCCAGTCCGGTACCCTCTGCCATTGATGCGGTAACGGCACATATTTTTTCATCATCCCCGGCAAGTTTGCAGAGCTTCTCGCCGAAAACAGAAGAAAAGTTTTTTCCGCCGGATACCGCTCCTGCGGGACGAATACAGTGGAATTTTCCGGGATCCTCCTCTGCCGGCTTATATCCCTTACCCTTACCGGTCTTAAGGTGTATAACAACACTCTGACCCTGGTCAATAGCTCCTCTCAGCATTGACTCAACTCTCTCAAAGTCATTGCCGTCGGCAGGACCTATATAAAAGAGTCCAAGCTCCTCAAAATAGTTACTGCCGTACATCATATTCTTAAAGAGCTTCTTTACGTTTTTGATACCGCTGAAAAGTGCATTACCTATAAGAGGGATCTTCTTTATAAACTTGGTAGTCCCTCTCTTTGCCTTTATATACTTTTTTGAGGTGCGAACACGTGCGATATAATTTGCAAATGATCCGATATTTTTCGAGATAGACATCTCGTTTTCATTGAGGATAATAATCAGTCTGAGATCCTTTTCGCAGTTGTTCAGCGCCTCGTGTATCATACCGCCGGTATATGCTCCGTCGCCTACTACAGCGACGGTATAGCTATCCCTGCCCGCAAGTCTGTCAGCCTTGGCAAAGCCGAGAGCGGCGGAGAGAGAGGTACTGCTGTGTCCTGCACCGAAGTGATCGTATTCACTCTCACTGCGTTTTGAAAATCCGGAAAGGCCGCCGGGAATACGAAGCTCAGAAAATCTGTCCCGTCTGCCGGTGAGCATCTTATATACATATGACTGATGGCCAACGTCCCATATGATCCTGTCCTTTGGTGGGGAAAACACACGGAGCAAGGCCAGGGTAAGCTCTACTATACCCAGATTCGACGCAAGATGTCCGCCGCGAAGAGAAACCTTTTCAACGAGAAAATTCCTTATTTCT
Source organism: Clostridia bacterium (assembly GCA_017408535.1). Lineage (GTDB taxonomy): Bacteria > Bacillota > Clostridia > Oscillospirales > CAG-272 > RGIG2161. The sequence continues at coordinate 16,127 of JAFQUL010000097.1, read as the reverse complement.
CCTGCGAGAACAGCTATCTCCTCATCTGAGAGCCTCTTTACGTCATCAGGATTGTTTATTTTATCTAAAATACTGTATTCTGACATTATATTTCCTTTCACCGCACAGCGGAAAGGTGTGGGACAAATACTATGTCCTTTCAAAATATGTTATCATACAAAAGAAAGTTTTTCTATATACTTTTCGTAAACTTTATTGTTTTTTTCCCTTTTTGAGAAAAAAACTTTATACTATTGACTTAATCTGAAAATTATGATAGAATACAGCAATACTCAAAAATCGCATTAAAGCAACTATACTGACAAAGGAGGTTCGGTTTAGCCGAATTCAACAATGGAACAGATTTGGAATTTAATACTGGATTATTTTAAGTCAATCGACTATTTCACATTAGGTGAATATATTCTCCGCCTGACTCTTGCCGCACTTTTCGGCGGAATCATCGGTAATGAGCGTGAACACACCAACAGACCTGCCGGTCTTCGTACTCATATGCTGGTATGCGTAGGATCCGCTCTTGTAATACTCACTTCTATCTCCCTGCTTGAGTATTACGACGGTGCAATAGCCTTTGACCCCACACGTATGGGCGCACAGGTCATCAGCGGTATCGGTTTCCTCGGTGCAGGCACTATAATCAAAGAGGGCTTCAGCGTTCAGGGCCTTACAACTGCGGCCAGCCTTTGGACTGTATCCTGTATCGGTCTCGCAATCGGTAGCGGTTTCTACTCCGGTGCCGTTGCTGCAACGATCATCATCTACATAGTTCTTGAGGTCATGAAGAGGATCCTCCTCCGCAAGGTGGTTAACAGAATGATCGCACTTGAAGTCGAGTCTCTTGACCAGGTTGTTGAAGCGGCATCAGCTGAGCTTCATAAGTTAAAGATAAAGATACTCTCCACCGAGATCGGTGTAATCGATGCAAGAGACGGACATCCCGCAACTCTTGAGGTAAGAATATTCGTTATGATGCCCAAACAGACAGAGATATTCGAGTATGCACTCACAAGACTGAGAATGATTGACGGTGTAAAAGCACAGCACGTAAGCTAATCATATTAAAAAGTCCCCGGTATCAATGATACCGGGGACTTTTTTCTTAAATAGATCTATAATTATCTTATCGCTCCTCACGGAAGTAAGGGAGTCCAAGGTGTGCCGGAGGCTGGAACTCACGGCGCTTACGCATACTGATAACAACAAGAACAATAATTGTTACTACGTAAGGAAGCATCTTGAAAAGCTCCTGAGTTGCAGTACCGAGACCTTGGATATAGTTGTTGGCGTTACATAGTGCACCGAACAGGAAGGAACCGACGATAGCAACAGAGGGTTTCCAAAGAGCAAAGATAACGAGTGCGATCGCCATCCATCCACGGTCACCGAATGCGTTATTGGTCCATACACCGTTTGCATATGCCATAACGTACTGAAGACCGCCGAGACCTGCTATTGCACTGCCGATACAGGTAGCAAAATACTTGTATCTGGTAACATTGATTCCCGCTGCGTCGGCAGTTGCGGGACTCTCACCGACTGCACGGAGATTAAGTCCCACGCGGGTACGGTTGAGCACGAGGGAAACTATTACGGCAATTATAATAGCCAGATAAGTAAGGAAATCGTGAGAAAGGAAGATATCACCAAACCAACCAAGCTTGTCTGCAAAGGGTATCTTGGCCGAGAAAAATCCGCTGGTTCTGGTGAGAGCAATAAAGGTCTCGCTACCGCCGCCGATCTTGGTAAGAGAGCCGCCGAAGAAGTTACCAAGGCCTATACCGAATGTGGTAAGAGCAAGACCGGTTACGTTCTGGTTAGCTCTCAGGGTAACAGTTAAGAAGCTGTAAATCAGGCCGATAATGACAGAACCAACTATAGCACACAGAAAGGGGATAAGCACTGCAAGAAAAGCATTCATCTTCGCTATATCGTTACCGCAAGCCTGCTCATAGAAGAAGGAACCGATTATACCGCTGATAGCACCAACGTACATAATACCGGGGATACCGAGGTTAAGATGACCGGATTTTTCTGTAACTATTTCACCAACAGAACCGTAAAGAAGCGGGACACCGAGAAGAATAGCACGGCAAATGAACTGTATTATCATTATTTATCCCCCTTTCTGGAACCGCGAAACTTAAACGAATATCTGATAAAGAATTCGCATCCTACAACACAAAGTATTACAACACCTACGAAGATGTCCGCAAATGCTGAGTTAAGATAACAGGAGTCGGCAACCTTCGCCGCACCGAGATTCAAAAATACTATTATTGCGGTCATAAAAGCAGTAATAAAGGGATTGCACTGTCCGAGCCATGCCATCATAATAGCGGTAAAGCCCTGGCCGCCCACAGTAGCGGTTCGGATAGAGTGATCCTTACCGGCAACAAGTATCATACCGGCAATACCGCAGACTGCGCCTGAAATCAGCATAGTACGGATTATTACCTTCTTGACGTTGATGCCGATATATCTTGCGGTATTGCGGCTCTCGCCGACAACGGAGATCTCATATCCGTGCTTACTGTATTTGAGGTAGATATACGCAATAAATGTGATCGCTATAACAATAGAAATATTTATATAGTAACGGGAATTTCCTGTACTAGGCGCTATTCCTGCCTCAACAGGCTGAATAACGTTGGATCCGCCGCCCTTGATATATACGTAATATGCAATTATCTGAGTCGCTATGTAGTTCATCATGAGAGTAAACAGCGTCTCATTGGTATCAAAGAGTGCCTTAAATATAGCAGGGATAACACCCCAGATCGCTCCGCAGAGAATACTTACTACGGCAATCACAGGAATGAGAACGGCAGTAGGAAGCTTACCCTCGAGCTCGATCATACATACCATTGCACCGAGACCGCCCATAAGAGCCTGTCCCTCTGCACCGCAGTTCCAGAACTTCATCTTGAACGCAGGTGTAAGCGCAAGAGCAAGACAAAGAAGAATAGCAGTTTCCTCAAGATACTTAAAAAGCATCTTAAAGGAGCCTTTTTCAATTCTGCCGAAAACACCGCGATACATTATTTCTACAGTCTTACCCATACCCTTACCGGTAAGCAAGGAGGATATGAAAACCATAACAAGTATCGAAGCTACAATGGCTATCGCTCTGACACCCCAGACCTTCCACCAGACCATATCGTCACGCTTGACTATATGGAAAAGAGGCTCACGGCGTTGCTTGATAACAGTCTTTTCAGTCATTTTGTTTCTCCTCCTCTCCGGATTTCGTCATAAGAAGTCCTATCTCCTCTTTGGTTACGCTTCTGGCATCAACTATTCCGGTAACCTTTCCGGAACCGATGACCATTATTCTGTCGCAAAGTTCAAGAAGCACGTCAAGATCCTCTCCGACAAAGATAATCGCAACACCCTTCTCCTTTTGCTCGTTGAGAAGATTGTATATCATATAAGATGAGTTGATATCAAGGCCTCTTACAGGGTAAGCAACCATAAGAACAGTAGGGGATGCAGATATCTCGCGGCCTACAAGAACCTTCTGTACGTTACCGCCGGAAAGACGCCGCACAGGAGTACTCGCACCGGGGGTAGCAACCTCAAGATCGCTTATTATCTTCATTGCAAGATCCTTTGGCGACTTTCTCTCAAGGAACATGGAATGGCCCTTTGAGTAACTACGGAGCATCATATTATCAACAATGTCCATATTTCCTACAAGACCCATACCGAGTCTGTCCTCGGGGACAAATGAAAGGCGAACGCCCAGCTCTCTGATCTGCACAGGTGTTTTGTCTCTGAGATTCTCTGTTTTACCGCTCTTGGGATCGTTATAGAGTATTTCACCGCTGTTTATATGCTGAAGACCTGCAATTGCCTCAAGGAGCTCTCTCTGACCGCTGCCGGCAATTCCCGCGATACCGAGTATCTCGCCGGAACGGGCGGTAAAGGAAACACTGTCAAGAAGAGCAACTCCGTCACGGCTGATACAGTCGACACCGCTGATTACAAGTCTGTCCTGAGGGTCCTTCGGCTCTGCACGGTCAATATTAAGACTGACCTTCTTACCTACCATCATTTCGGTAAGCTCACTCTCGTTTGTCTCGTTTGTGTTCACAGTGCCTACATATTCACCTTTACGGAGAACAGAAACTCTGTCGGAGAGCGAAAGCACCTCGTGAAGCTTGTGGGTAATAATGATTATACATTTGCCGTCATCCCTCATTTTGCGGAGGACGTCAAAAAGCTTTGCTGTTTCCTGAGGTGTGAGAACAGCAGTTGGCTCATCAAGAATAAGTATATCTGCACCGCGGTAAAGAACTTTGATGATCTCAACAGTCTGCTTTTCAGATACGGCCATGCTGTATACCTTTTTCTCCGGATCAAGATCAAAGCCGTACTGCTCACTGATCTTCTTGATCTCCTCGGCAGATTTTTTGAGATTGTACTTACCCTCATCTATACCGAGTATAACATTTTCCGCTGCAGAAAAAACATCAACAAGCTTGAAGTGCTGATGTATCATACCGATCTTAAACTTAAACGCGTCCTTCGGGGAAGCAATGACAGCCTCCTGACCGTTTATAAATATCTGACCCTCATCCGGAAAATATATACCGGATATCATATTCATAAGAGTAGTCTTACCGCTTCCGTTCTCGCCGAGAATAGACAGTATCTCACCGTGATAAGCGGTAAGGCTGACGTTATTATTCGCGATTACCTGTGCACCGAATCTCTTTGTGATATTTTTTAACTCTATAGCCGGTTGTTTTGTCACGTGTAGCCTCCGTTTTATCTTAATTCTCAAGACCACGTTCCGGCCACCGGAGCGCAGTCTTCAAAATTAGGATAAGGCGAGGCAGGAATTGCCTCGCCTTTATCCAATTTTAAGTATTAGCCGTAGTTTTCGTCAAGAAGAGTTATACCGTCAATTCTTGCGTCAAAGTAAGGCGCTGAACGGTGCTTAGACTCGTAGAATACACCGTCCTCAACAGCCTCAGTATCCTTCTCGTAGTTAGCGTCGGTATCAACGTCAGCCATGTAGCTGGTTATAGTCTCGCCGCCTATAGTAAAGTTAGCGGTATCGAAAACGTTGAGAGAACCGTCAAGAAGAGCAGCCTTAACCTCAGCAAGCTTCTCTACAGTACCTGCAGCAGCAGCCTTGGTGTTAACATCGGTGAGAACAACGGAGCCGGTCTCAATGGTACCGGTCCAGTCTGCAGCGATTTCCTTGTCGTTAAGTACGCAGTCAATAATGTACTCAAAGTAAGGAACCCAGTTGATTCTGGAGGATACGATAAAGGTGTTGGGGCAAGCGGAGAGAGTGCTGCCGTTGTAAGAAACGTTAGGAACACCTGCGGTCTCACAAGCGGTGGGAGCACCCATGGAGTCAGCGTGCTGGCTGATAAGCTTACAGCCGCCGTTGATAAGAGCCTGAGCTGCTTCCTTCTCGAGCTGCTCGTTGTACCAAGAACCGGTGAACTTAACGTCCATGGTTACAGTGGGACAAACGGACTTAGCGCCAAGGTAGAAGGAAGTATAACCGGACATAACCTCTGCGAAGGTAAATGCGCCAACGTAGCCCATCTTAGCCTCTTCAGCGGTAAACTGACCTGCCCCGATCATCTCGTTGAGCTTGAGACCTGCAGCAACACCTGCAAGGTAACGACCCTCATAGATGGATGCGAATGCGTTGTGGAAGTTCTTGAGCTCGGAAGTGTGAGCCTGAGTACCGGTAGCGTGGCAGAACTCAACGTCGGGATACTCAGCAGCTGCCTTCATAAGGAAGGACTCGTGACCGAAGCTATCAGCGAAGATAAGAGTACAGCCGTCAGACTCGATAAGCTCAACTGCTGCATCGTAGCACTCATTACCCTCGGGGATCTGGGTCTTCTGAACATACTCAACATTCTTATTCTGGCAAGCTTCCTTAGCTGCAGTAATGAAGTTGAGGTCGTAAGTGGAGTTCTCGTCGTGGAGGAAAATAAATCCTACCTTGAGATCATTGGTTTCATTTCCCTTGTCGCCCTGGTCACCAGCATTGTCGGTGTTACCCTGATCAGGATCAGCGGGAGTACAAGCAACGAAAGCAAAGAGCATCATTGCGGCGAGAAGAACTGCGAGAATTCTTTTCATTTTTGGCCTCCTAAAAATGATAAAATAATTTATATGTAATAAATTACACACAAGATCACTGGGGACGGAACGTGATGTTACCGCCTTCCATGCTTTCAACAATGGCGAGCGATTCTACCTTTACACCGGCAGCTCTGAGATCATCTCCGCCCTTCTGAAACCCCTTTTCTATAGCGCACGCAGCCCCTGCAAGCGAAGCGCCGGACTGCTTGACTATATCAATAAGGCCAAGAAGCGCTTTGCCGTTGGCAAGAAAGTCATCCACGATAAGTACGGTGTCGTCCGGTGAGAGGTGCTCGGCAGAAACGACAACGTTATAGTCAGTACCGTGAGTATAGGAATGAACAACGGTTTTATACAGATCGCCGTCAACGTTACCGGTCTTATTCTTTTTTGCAAATACCGCCGGCACGTGCATTGCGGCACCTGCACCCATAGCAATAGCTATACCGGATGCCTCGATAGTCAATATTTTGGTAACGCCGGCCCCTTCAAAGAGACGGGCGATCTCTCTGCCCATTTCCATTATGAAGTCAACATCAAGTTTGTGGTTCAGAAATGAACCGACCTTAAGTATATTACCGGGAAGTACCTTTCCCTCTTTAAGAATTTTTTCTTCTAAAGCTTTCATAAAAACAGTCTCCGAAAACAGACGAGTTACAATGCAGAAACAGAAGCCGCATAAAACCGAAAATGCAGAAACGATACGGGGCTGAGTGCCAGAGTAACGCTCCTGCGGTCATACTGTAATTCTATCACACCTATTAAGTGTTGTCAACCTTTATTTCGACATACTGTGCGTAAAAATACCAGTAAAACCAAGAACGAATTCCACGGCTACCGTGAAAAAATATCCGGATTACTCTTCGGCAATTTTGTCAGCCACATATATACCCATAGCACCTGACTGAGAAAGACCGCGGCAGATACCGCTTCCGTCACCGATTATATATACCCCGTCGATAAGCTCGAATTTCTCGTTTTTGAACTCCGGGCGGATAGAATAATACTTACTCTCGCAACCGTAAAGAAGAGTATCATCATTTGCGGTACCGGGAGCAACCTTATCAAGAGCGTATATAGTCTCAATAATATTGGTAAGAATTCTGTGAGGAAGAACGAGAGATATATCACCCGCAGTAGCACGTAGTGTGGGGATGACCGTGTTCTGTCCGAGACGGTGATCATTGGTGCGGCGGCCTCTTACAAGGTCGCCGAAACGCTGTACGAGAACGTTGCCGCGGCCGATCATATTTGCAAGACGGGATATACTCTCAACGTATTCAGTAGGCTGGTTAAAGGGCTCGGTAAATCTGATGCTGGACAGAATAGCAAAGTTACAGTTTTCCGTTTTCTTTTCGGGCTCGGCATAAGAATGGCCGTTTGCGGTTATGATACCGTGATTATTCTCCGCCGATACGAGACCGCCTTTATTGAAGCAGAACATTCTGCATCTGTCTTCAAAGGTCTTGGTCTTGTAGAGTATCTTAGGCTCATATATCTGGTCTGAAAATTCTCTCCAAATTATATCCTTCATCTCGACACGGACACCGATATCCACGTAGTTTGATCTCATATGAACACCAAAGGATCGGCAGAAATCCGCAACGAAGTTAGCACCGCCGCGACCGGTAGCGATTATGATCTTATCAGCTGCAATATCCTCCCCGTTTGCGTAGTGAAGAATATATCTCCCTTCTCCGTTCTCGGTGATCTTCTCGCAATCGTAAAAGGGCAGCATATCTGTTCCGTCATCCGCAATACGGTTGATAAGATTCTGCATGGTTATAAAGTTATTGTCTGTACCCAGATGCTTTACGTTCATATCAAGAAGTCTGAGATTGTTCTGGATACACTTCAGCTTTAACGCCTCGTTGGAAAGATATACCTTGGGTATACCGGATGTACAGTACTCGTTAAGTATCTCATCAACCTCGTTGATATAGTGTATTGCCATATCCTCGCCCAGCTCCTCGCCGAGTGTACCGCCGTACGCAGTACCGAGATTGAATTTACCGTCAGAGAATGCACCTGCCCCTGCAAAGCCGCTGGTGATACTGCAGTGCTTGCAGTGAACGCAGGTACTGTTTTTACCTGCCGGGCAATTACGCTTTTCGAGACGGTTGCCTCTCTCTGTGATAACGATCTTTACCTTGGAAAGCTTTCTCTTAAGGCGGTATGCCGCCATAAGGCCTCCGATACCGCCGCCTATGATGGCTATGTCATACTTTTTCATAACTGCTCTCCTTTTTTGAGTCGGTTATTTTTATTTGGCCTCACCCAGAAGTCTAAGGGCATTTTCAAAATATATTTTATTTTTGATCTGATCCGAGACGGAAAGAGATTCAATATATTTATAGGTCTCACCGGGACAGCCCCACGGAAGGTCGCTGCCAAACAGGATCCTGTCCGGATCATGTTCTTTGATGATCATCTCTGCTTTTCCCTTTTCAAGTCCAAAGTTATAGCAAAGAGAAGTATCAATATACACCGGGCTTCCCACAAGATACTCAAGAACCTCGTCCCACCTGCGGCAGGCGCCGAAATGAGCCGCAATAAGAGTCAGTCCTTTGAAGTTATCCTGTACCTTTCTTATCTTTTCAGGCGGTGCATGAACAAGTTCGGGAGAGATAACGTCAAACCCTGCATGTATTATAACGAAAAGGCCAAGCTCTCTGCACCCATCAAGAATAGGCTCAAAGGCGGGATCGTCTATCATATATCCCATATAGTCCGGATGCAGCTTTATACCCTTTATACCGGCATTTTTAATTCGTGTCAACTCGCTGTCTATACAGTCGCTCTCCGGATGAACAGAGCCGAGAGAGATAAAATGCGGGTCGGAATTAAGGGCGATTGCAAAGTTGTTTACCTTTTCTTGCTGATGAGGGTTGGTAGCTATATTGCATACAGCTGCACGGTCAACACCGCACTCCTTCATTTTTCTTATCAGATCTGACGCAGTTCCGTTTGTAAAAGGCTCCATCCCGGCGACAGCTGCAAGCTTGGATATTGCCCGCTCTGCCAAAGAATCGGGAAAACAATGGGTATGAAAATCTATAAGCATTTTCTGTAGTCTCCTTTTCGGAGCGCCGGCTCCGCAGTATACCGATCAGACGTTCTCTGAGGCACACACTTTTTAATTATACATTTATTTATTAAAAAATTCAAGATGAAACACATTTTTTTATTTACATTATATTTTATTTGTAAATCGTCAAATTAAACCTTGCTTTTTTTGAAAAATAATGTATAATATTCTTATAATGGGGTAGAATGGTATCCTTGATTAAAGATACACTCTTCCCTGCCACAGTTTTCAAGTCCGATCCTGTGACGGCAGCCGCAGGATACGGTAGACTATATAATTACAGTTGCCGAGATTTGGAGCGTTTCATGGATAAAATCTCAAGACCTCAGAGCGCAGAAGATCTGCGTCTGGCTCTTTCTTCCCTTGACAAGAACAGCGAAGAAACAGCCGCAAAGACCGGGCGTTTGTCTGCCCGTGTGCGCCTCCTTTCACTTTTTGATGAAGGAAGCTTTGTTGAGACTCAGAAGTATCTGCGCCGCAGTGCTACCGAGTTCGATGACTCCGCAGCATCCGATTTTGAGGGTGTGATCTGCGGTTACGGTTCTGTTTGCGGCAGACTCGTGTTTGCATTCTCTCAGGACTTTTCCCGTATGAGCGGTGCTCTTGATGCCGCACATGCAAAGAAGATCTCTGATCTTTACGAAATGGCAAAGAAAAACGGTGCGCCCGTTGTCGGTATCTTCGACAGTGCCGGAGCTTGCGTAATGGAGGGCGTCAGCGCTCTTGCCGGCTACGGAAAGATAATGAAGGCAGTTTCCTCTGCTTCCGGTATCATTCCTCAGGTAGCTCTTATCCCCGGCGTATGTGCAGGAAGTGCCGCAGCTATTGCCGCTATGTTCGATGCAGTCGTCATTTCCTCTAAGAACGGTAAACTCTTTGTAAACTCTCCCTTCATCGTTGGTGATGAGGTAGCTAAGGCTGATTTTGCCGAGGCAGAGGGTCTCGCAAGCATAGTAACCGCCGAGGAGCCTGAGGCTATCGGTGCTGTAAGAAACATTCTCTCTCTCCTTCCCTCCAATAACGCAGAGGGTACCGTGTATACCGGCGCTACCGATGAAAACACTCAGGGTGTTGCAGTAGCTTACGGTGATAACATAAAGGATCTTATTCTTTCTCTTTCCGACGACGGACTTGTAACTGAGCTTTCCGCCGGTTACGGAAAAGAAATGGTTACCGCTCTTGCACGTCTTGGCGGTGCAGTAGTAGGTATAGTTGCAAACGATCACAGCGTTAATGCAGGTGCACTTACCCCTGCAGCAGCCCGCAAGGCGGCCCGTTTTGTAAATCTTTGCGACAGCTTCAATATTCCCGTTCTCACTCTTGTTGATACTGAGGGCCTTGAGGTTTCAGCTGAGGCTGAGTCAAGATCTTATGCCGCAGAGCTTGCTAAGCTCGCATCTGCATTCGCCGCTTCAGAGACCGCAAAGGTTACTGTTGTTCTCGGCGAAGCTTACGGTGCAGCATATACTGTAATGGGTTCAAAGAGCATCGGTGCTGACATGGTATACGCTCTTGACGGCGCTAAGATCGGTGTAATGAAGGCTGACCGTGCAGTTGAGTTTGCCTGGAAGGATAAGGTATTTGATGCAGAGGATCCTCAGAGTGCACGTAAAGAGCTTGAGGCTGAGTGGAATGCTACTCTTTCCTCTCCTGCAGAAGCCGCTGCACGCGGCGAGGTAGACGACATCATCGCCGCAGACGAGCTCAAGCCCCGTATCTGTGCTGCATTTGAGATGCTCGGCTCCAAGAGTGAGGCACCTCTCTACCGCCGCCACTCAAACTATCCTCTCTGATATAGGAGGGATCTGATATGACACTGTTAAATCCGTCAAGACTTCTTGACGTTGATATCGGCGCCACCATGGGTAACAAAGCACCTCTCGGTGAAAGACTCGGTCTCGCCCTTGAGGTAACTATCCTGGGTATGGCAACCATTTTTGCGGTACTGATAATCATCTGGGCAGTCCTTACTCTTCTCCGTGTATTTGTGTATGACATACCGAATAAGAAAAAGAGCGATAGCACAAGTACTCAGACCGATTCCAAGAATTCTGTACCTGTTCCCATGCCTGCAGCCGCTCCCGTACCTGTTGTAGCTGCCGCTCCCGCAACAGATGACAAGCAGCTTGTAGCAGTCATTACCGCCGCTATTGCCGCATCTGAGGGCAAGCCCACATCTTCTCTGCGCGTAGTTTCGTTCAGACGCGCAGGCGCTCCTCGCTGGAACGAAAGATAAAAAACTGATCTATATCAAGAAAGAGGATAAAAATGAAAAAATATAACATTACCGTTAACGGTACCGTATATGAAGTTGAAGTAGAAGAGGTAGGCGGCGCGTTTACTCCCGCTCCCGTTGCTGTTCCTACCGCTGCTCCTGCAGCACCTGCTGCAGCTCCCGCTCCTGCCGCTGCACCTGCAGCTGCTCCCGCCCCCGCCGCTGCTCCCGCTCCTGCCGCTTCCGGTGCTGCAGGATCTGTTAAGATCACCGCTCCTATGCCCGGCAGCATCCTTAAGGTAAACGTTACCGCCGGTCAGGCAGTAGCTAAGGGCGACGTTCTTTGCGTGCTTGAGGCTATGAAAATGGAGAACGAGATCATGGCTCCCTCTGACGGAACCGTTGCTTCCGTTAACACCCAGAAGGGTGCGTCTGTAAACTCCGGAGATCTTCTCCTTACTCTTGCATGATCTGTTTTTACAGAAATAATTAATAGAGGTTTACAGCAATGACGGATTTTTTCAATAATATAGCCACGGCCATAACGGATTTCGTGGGGACTACCGGAATTGCGCAGATGCTTGAAAACAACGCAGATATGGTAAAGACCATTATAATGTACGTTATAATCGGTGCACTTTTCTATCTTGCAATAGTCAAGAAATTTGAGCCATTGCTTCTCGTGACCATCGCTTTCGGTATGCTTCTTGCAAATCTTCCCGGTGCTAATCTTTTCCACATGGATCTATTCATAAACGAGGATAGTTCAACTCTTGACATCGTAAAGATAGTCAACGAGGGCGGTCTTATTGACCTGCTCTACCTCGGAGTTAAGCTTGGTATATATCCTTCGCTTATATTCATGGGTGTCGGTGCAATGACCGACTTTACTCCCCTTATTGCAAATCCCAAGAGCCTTCTTCTGGGTGCTGCCGCTCAGTTCGGCGTATTCGCAGCCTTCACCGGTGCTCTTCTTATAGGCTTCTTCCCGGAGGCAGCAGCAGCTATCGGTATCATCGGCGGTGCTGACGGTCCTACCGCGATACTCGTTACCAAGATCCTCGCTCCCGAGCTTCTCGGTGCAATTGCTATTGCGGCATACAGCTACATGGCTCTTATCCCGATAATTCAGCCCCCCTTTATGAAGTTACTTACTACAAAAAAAGAGCGCTCTATCGTAATGGGCAATCTCCGTCCTGTATCTCAGACCGAGAAGGTGCTCTTCCCTATCGTAGTTACTCTCGTTGTAGTTCTTATCGTACCAGACGCTGCTCCCCTTGTCGGTATGCTTATGTTAGGTAACCTCTTTAACGTATGCGGTGTCACCGACAGACTTTCAAAGACAGCTCAGAACGGTCTTATCAACGCAGTTACTATCTGTCTCGGTGTATCGGTCGGTGCTACTGCAAAAGCGGAGACCTTCCTTTCCGTTCCCACTCTCTCGATCGTATTCCTCGGTCTTGCGGCATTCGTACTGTCAACCTGCGGCGGTCTGCTCTTCGGTAAGCTTATGTGCTTCGTTACTCACGGTAAGATCAATCCCCTTATCGGTTCTGCAGGTGTTTCCGCAGTTCCCATGGCTGCCCGTGTATCACAGATGGTAGGACAGAAGGAGAATCCCTCCAACTTCCTGCTCATGCACGCTATGGGTCCCAACGTCGCCGGAGTTATCGGCTCTGCCGTTGCAGCCGGTGTATTCCTTACCAGATTTGCCGGTTAATTCAAACAGAAAGTGTAGAATATTATGTCAAAAGTAAAAATAACTGAAACCGTGCTTCGCGACTCTCACCAGTCGCTGATAGCAACCAGAATGACAATCGACCAGATGATCCCCATTCTCGAGACTCTTGACAGTATTGGTTACCATTCTCTTGAGGCTTGGGGCGGTGCTACCTTTGATTCCTGCCTTCGTTTCCTTAACGAGGATCCCTGGCAGCGTCTCCGCACCATCCGTGACCACGTAAAGAACACCAAGCTTCAGATGCTCTTCCGCGGTCAGAACATTCTCGGCTACCGTCACTACTCTGATGACGTTGTTGAGTATTTCGTACAGAAGTGTGTTGCAAACGGTATTGATATCATCCGTATCTTCGATGCACTTAACGACCCAAGAAACTTAAAGACCGCTATCGACGCAACCAAGCGTGAGGGCGGACATGTTCAGGCCGCTATCAGCTATACCACCGGTCCCGTATACAGCAACAAGTACTTTGCTGAGTATGCAAAGCAGCTTGAGGAAATGGGCGCAGACTCTATCTGTATCAAGGATATGTCCGGTCTTCTTAAGCCTTACGATGCATACGATCTTGTTAAAGAGATCAAGAGCCGCGTAAGTCTTCCCGTTCAGCTTCACACTCACTACACCTCCGGTCTTGCTTCCATGACCCTTCTCAAGGCCATTGAGGCAGGCGTAGATATAGTTGATACTGCTATTTCTCCCATGGCTATGGGTACCTCTCAGCCCCCCACCGAGCCTCTCGTAGCTACTCTTGAGGGTACTGAGTACGATACCGGTCTTGATCTTAACAAGCTTGACGAGGTATGTAAGTACTTTACTCCTCTCAAGGAAAAGTATATGGCAGACGGTCTTCTTGATCCCAAGGTGCTGAAGGTAGATATCAACGCGCTCCTTTACCAGGTTCCCGGCGGAATGCTTTCCAACCTGGTTTCACAGCTCAAGCAGGCTGGCAAGAGCGATAAGCTTCTTGAAGTTCTTGCTGAGGTTCCGAGAGTCCGTGCTGACTCCGGGTATCCCCCTCTCGTAACTCCCTCTTCTCAGATAGTTGGTACTCAGGCAGTATTCAACATCATCGCAGGCGAGAGATATAAGATGGTAACCAAGGAGTTCAAGGGACTTGTTCGCGGTGAGTACGGTAAGACCCCCGTTGAGATCGATCCCGAATTCCGCAAGAAGATCATTGGTGACGAGGAGCCTATCACCTGCCGTCCCGCTGACAATATAGCTCCCGAGCTTGATTCTCTCCGTGAGAAGGCAAAGGGTTATATGGAGCAGGAGGAGGATGTTCTCTCCTATGCACTCTTCGATCAGGTTGCTACCAAGTACTTCGAGTGGAGAAACGCCCAGAAGTATCAGATAGACGCAGAGAACGCAGATCCTGAGTCAAAGGTTCATCCCGTTTGATTTCGATAATTGCAAAAAAGGAGCTGTCTCAAATGCAAAAAAACACATTTGAGACAGTTCTTTTCTGTTGACGCAAAAGGAATTGATGTCAAAAACAAGAAAGGCCCTGATTTGAAGCGAAAATGAGCATATGGTAACGGAAGATAAGAAAAAGCAGAATTACATAAAAACCGCATCGGAGTTTGTACTCAATCAATGGAAAGACGAGGATGAACAGTGTATTGATGAATTGTGTCAACTCATACTTTCGTTTAGTGTTTTTTGAGAGAGAAACAAAAGAAAAAGGCAAAAAATCTATTGACATTTGTATGATACAAGTATAAACTATATGGGGTGGTATTTGGCTTAAAATACCATGGAAAAAGAAGAATTCAGAAATTATAAAAGTGTTGATTGGTTGGGCAAAAGAAAGTCTTGTGCCGGATAAAAAATATCGATTCCGGGTTAGTTCTATGAAAAAATTTCTGACCGGGTGGAAACGGTAACGTAGGTCATAAAGGCGGAGATTTATCAGTAAAAAGAAGTGTTACCAAATCAACAAAATTTTTGAGTAAACTTTAAAGGAATGATAACAAATGAAAAAAGAATCTCTGAAACAAGCATTAAACGCTTACACGATCGAAAAAGAGTGTATTGAGGGAATGCTGGAGCATTTTGATGAAAATGTTTATTCTCAAGCGGTAGAGCTTTTGAAAAATGCCGAGCGGATCGGTGCAACGGGTTGCGGACACAGCGGAATTATTTGTCAGCATTTTGCTCATTTAATGTGTTGTATTGATCAGCCTGCAAAATTCATCTCTCCTGCAGAGGCAGTGCACGGCGGCACGGGATTTTTGCAAAAAGGTGACGTGTGTGTATTTGCATCGCGCGGTGGAAAAACCGCAGAACTTTTGCAGATCCTCGATATTTGCAAGGCAAAAGGCGTCTATGTGATTACCATTACCGAAAATCTGCAGTCACCGTTGGCGCAGGGTGCTGATGTTGTCATCAAACAGTACGTAAACCGCGAAACTGACAAATATAACTGTCAGGGAACTACCTCCTCAACCGCCCTTGCTGTTATTTTCCACGTGCTACAGACGGCGTTGATAGAGGAAATTGATTTCAAAAACGAGCAGTTTGCTTTGGTGCATCCCGGCGGAGCCGTTGGCGAGCGACTCAACAAAGATAAAATATAAAAAATAATATAACTATAAATTAACATTTGGAGGATTATTAAAAATGGAATTCAAAGTATTTCAGAAAGAACTTGAACTGCAGTCCAGAGGCTGGATCCCCACCTTCCACGACGTCTCTAAAGAGATCATGGAGATAGTAGCGGCTTCCGGCATAAAGAACGGTACCGTATGTATCGCATCTCACCACACCACCTGTTCTGTTATGATCCAGGAGTGCTCTCACGATATCGACTCTTTCGATCTTGAGTATCTTCAGCACGATCTTCTTGACATTATGAGAAAGATGATCCCCGACTTTGCGGAGGAACATCAGTACCGTCACCCCGGTCCGATCCACGCACAGTACGGCAGATACGTAAACGAGCCCGGTGACTACACCAGCATGAA
>JAFQUL010000096.1 GCA_017408535.1 Clostridia bacterium | reverse complement strand
CATTTTGCCTGGCGGCAGAGGACCTCGGGGGTCTTTTCTCTTACCGGGCGGTAAACCATTCCCGCCTGACAGAAGCGGCAGCCTCTGATACAGCCGCGATAAACCTCAAGGACTATTCGGTCGTGTACCGTTTCAAGGTAGGGGACCAGCGGCTTTTCGGGATAGTGTGCCGTATCCATATCCTTGATTATACGCTTGGTAACACGGGCGGGAACGTCGGGATAGTTCGGGGTACAGGATGCGATGGTCCCGTCCGGATTATATTCAACTGTGTAAAGAGAGGGTACGTAGAAGCCCTCAATGTGCGAAGCCTCTCTGAGAAAGGCGGTCTTTGAATAGCTGCCGTCCTTTTTCATTTTCACGTAAAGACGTGCAAGCTCCGGCAGAGCCTCCTCCCCTTCTCCGATAGAAAAAATATCGAAAAAGTCCGCTACCGGCTCGGGATTATATGCACAGGGACCGCCGCCGAGAATTATCGGTGCGTCCTCCCCTCGCTCTCTGGTAAGAAGAGGTATCCCTGCAAGCTCCAGCATATTCAGTACGTTTGAATAGCACAGCTCATACTGAAGGGTAAACGCAACTATATCAAAGGAGGATACCGCATCTCCCGACTCGTGGGTGAAGAGGGGAAGAGAGTGGAGCCGCATTTGCTCCTCCATATCGGTCCAGGGAGCGTATACTCTTTCGCAGAGCACGTCCTCCTCACGGTTGAGCACCCCGTAAAGGATGCGCATACCCAAGTTTGACATTCCTATTTCATAGGTATCGGGAAAGCAGAATGCCACCCGGCAGTTTATCCCCTCGGGGCTCTTTATATTCTGGCTGAATTCTCCGCCGGTATATCTACCCGGCTTTTCCACATATCTGAGTATATGTTTAAGCTTGTCGTTCATTCGGTTTTATCCTCCGTGGTTTATGGCTTATTTGGCCGGAATGGGGAAGTCTTCGGTCACTGACAGCTTTTCGCCGTCGCTTGACACCTGGGACACGTAAAGACTGTCAGACAGAAAGCTCCAGGTGCTGTCACAGACCAGATGCGTTGAGTCGATATAAACGGTGTCCTGCTTCCAGGGGCCGATGTATACCGTGCTGTATTCGGTGAAGTTTTCCCCGATTATCTGTATCGAGCCTCCCTCAAGGAAGACGTCGGTTATCTTTATTTTGTCAAGGCCCATGCGCATTCCCTTCTCCTTCGTGGGAGGAACACCCTCAAAGGCCTCTCTTTCTCCGTAGAGAATGTCATAGGCAAGGGTCTGCATGGCGGAAGAGAAGCCCTCCGCACCCTCAAGCCGGGTGTTGAGTCGGCAAATAGCACTGCCCTCTATTCCGAGAGAGGAGACCACGTGGGGGTACAGACCGTAGGCCTCAAGATCCTTTGACTCAAAACTGCCGTCAAAGGCCGCGTTTGTGTATATTACGTATTCACTGGCAAAGATACCGCCGGAAGTGATCATCTCGTCTGTCAATTCAAGTGCGGGCAGGTGGTCGCCGTATGCAACGAGGACTGTAGGCTCGTTAAGAGAATCCACGTATCTGACCAGCTCGCCGAGAGCCGCATCCATATCGCTTATCATATTTACGTAGTATTCGTATTCCGGGGTAAGCTCACCTGCTCCGGAAACTTTTATGCTTCCGTTGGGCCAGGGGATATCGTGGGGATACTTTCCGTGTCCCTCAACCGAGATCGCAAAAACGAAGTCACGGGACTCGGTGGACGTGATGCAGTCGCGGATCTCCTGAGTGAGGATCAGATCCTTTGCCCATCCCACGGGGGTGGTCTCAGTCAGCTCTCCCATATATTCAATAGACTGGAAGCAGTCAAAGCCCATCTTTTCGAATACCGTATTTCTTCCGTAGAAGCTGCCGCTGTGATTGTGAATGGCAAAGGAGGTATATCCGTGTTCACTCAGATCATAGCAGACCGATGAGGGGACGGCGTTTTTCAGAACGGTGGTATAGGGATACTCGCCCAGACCGAACAGGGTCAGATCAATGCCGGTGAGCACCTCAAATTCTGTGTTGGCGGTGCCGCCGCCGATAGTGCTGACGTAAAGCTTTCCTCCGGGGCATTTCTCTTTAAGGGAAGAGAAAACGGGGATAGGGTCTCTTGACAGCTCGATTCCTTTTATACGTGAGGGGTCGAGGAAGGATTCCATCTGGTAGAAAATGATATTCGGCGTATTTGGAGTTGAGCTGTCATCCGGCGAGAGGATCTGAAGAAGCTCGTTTACCGATTTTTCAGAGTAATCGGTGGGTTGGTCTATTCCGGTATCAAAGGCACTTAGGGCAAAGCAGTACGCAAAGCCGTATTTCTCGTATCCACGGCGGAGATCGCTGAATTTTCTCTCTGTCTGACCTACGTTGAGAAAGGTGAAGAACAGTGCCGCAGTAATAGCGAATACCGAGAAAAAGCAGATGAGGGAATAAACGGGACGCACCTTGAACTTAGGGCATTTGATAAATACCGCCGCTATAACTCCTCCCGCAAATACGAATACCAGAATGATAAGTACTATCATTAGGGGAGAAAGATATGAGTCCATGAGGGTAATGCCGTCGGTAAATATGGTAAAGTCTACTGCTGTAAGGGGAGTACCTCTCAGATGAAGCAGTACGCAGTTGGTAATACCCAACGTCAGCCAGAGGGCTGAAATAACGGTGGAAGCGAATATTCTGCGGCGAAAGAAAAGGGCGGGGAGATAGGTTACCGCAATTATCAGAATGTTGAAAACGGATATAAGCGGAGAGGTAAACACGGAGAGAGCACCGAGAAAGGGATTTGTATGTCCCAGAGTACTGCAGATAAAATGAATACAGGCAGAAACATACAGCATTGCGGCGCAAGGGGACAAAAGGATCTTTTTGATCCGCGGCAGCAGCTTGCTCATGATTACCTCCTCGTTTTAGGCATAAAAATACATAATACATTCTACCACTATCGGGTTAAAGTCTCAACACATATATGTTAATTATTTGTTAATACGGCAATATACGCTTTTATTCGCCGCTAAAGTTCGTCACGAATATTTTACAAGTAGAAGAAAAAAGCTATTGTAACGAAACGAAAAAACTGTTATAATATATGATAAGCATATTTGTGTCTCTCTGGGACGGAAGGATACCACGTAATGAAGATTAATGAGATAAAAGATATTATAAACAGCGGCGGAGTCGACGGTTATTTTACCCGTCAGTACGGAGAGAGCGCAGTTAAAATACAGCGTGCCCGTTACCTTTCGGCGGTAGAGGCCTTTGCGGCTCTCTACGGTAGAGGGGATGACGTGTCGGTATTTTCTGTCGGCGGCAGAAGCGAGATATCGGGAAATCACACCGACCATAACCGCGGCAGAGTGGTAGCGGCGGCAGTTGATCTTGATATCATTGCGGTGGCCTCCCCGAGAGCTGACCTTACCGTAAACGTCAAGAGTGAGGGCTTTCCCGCAGATACCGTTGATCTTTCTGAGTATACCTCACCCCGTGAGGATATGTACTTTACGTCTTCATCGATAATTGCCGGTGTGGCTGACGGTCTTGGTAAGAGGGGTTACTCCTTCGGCGGTTTTGACGCTTATACCACCTCAAACGTTCTCGGCGGCTCCGGCCTTTCCTCCTCTGCGGCATTTGAGGTAATGATGGGTAATATACAGAACCATTTCTACTGCGGCGGCAGGGTATCCTCTCCCGAGATCGCTATGATCGCCCAGTATGCAGAGAACCGCTTCTTTGGCAAGCCCTGCGGTCTTATGGACCAGACCGCCTGTGCTGTGGGCGGCTTCGTTGCAATAGATTTTGAGGATCCCGAGTCTCCCGTTATTTCTCCCGTTTCCTTTGACCTTACCGGTGCCGGCTACTCTCTTTGCATAGTATCCACCGGCGGCAGTCACGCTGACCTTAACGATGACTATGCATCCATTCCCGCCGAGATGAAGGCAGTTGCCGCTCACTTCGGCCGTGACGTGCTAAGAGGTCTTGAGGAGAGCGACATAATCGGGGCTATCCCCGCTCTCAGAGAAAAGACAGGCGACAGAGCTATCCTCCGTGCTCTCCACTTCATTTCAGAGGACAAGCGTGCCGGTCTCTTAAAGGACGTGCTCGGCCGCGGCGATCTTGAGGGCTTTCTTTCACTGATCTCCGCCTCCGGTGACTCAAGCTACAAATACCTTCAGAACGTATATACGGTAAAGGATCCCCGTGAGGAGGGTCTGGCTCTTGCCATCCGTATCTCTGAGGACTATCTCCGCGGTATCGGCGGTGTCTGCCGTGTTCACGGCGGTGGCTTTGCGGGGACTGTACAGGCCTTCGTGCCTACTGACAAGGTAGAGAGCTACAGAGCGTTTATTGACGCCGCCTTCGGAGAGGGTGCTTGCAGAGTGCTGTCTGTACGCCCCGACGGTGCTGTGAAAGTGCTTTGATGTGCTGTAAAAACGTAATAAGGAACAGATTTTAATGAAAAAGAATAAGACCGCATTACCTCTGGCAGAAAAAAACAAAAGGCTGAAAAAGGCACTGACCCGGCTGGGGCTCCTGCTTCTCATCTTTGCCCTGTTTATAACGGTGTATGAAATGTCACTGATATTCCGCTTTTATGAGCCGGTGATACTTGCCTATTACATACTTGCAGGTGTGGGCATCATCGCGGTGTTTATTTTAAACCGCGGCTTTAACTCACGGCCCACAAAAAGAGAGGAGCTGTCAGACGACCTGACAGAGGAAGAAAAGGACGCATATCTTGAAGAGGAAAAGCACCGTATGGGAATATCAAGAGTGCTTATGTACTTCATCCTTCCCCTCATAGTGATCATTTTCATTGACCTGATCGATATTTACTTCGGCGGTATTTATAAGAGCCTGTTATCTTCTCTCGGCGGTAAAACACAGTGAGTAAGATACGTGTTACCGCCCTTTATTCCGGATCAAAGGGTAATTCAATATACATCCGCTGCGGCGGTACCTCTATACTTATTGACGGGGGAAAGGCGGCCCGCACTCTTGAGTGCGCCCTGTCAAGTGCCGGGGGTAATATCCGGGATATCAGCGCAATATTTGTTACACATGAGCATTCCGACCATATTAGTGCTCTTGAGATAATCTCAAAGAAATATCATATCCCCGTACATATAACAGAGGCCTCTGCCGTGAAGGGGGTCCTTCCTATGAGCCACCTTTCCTCGGTGGCGCGGCTTCATACCCCCATCTACAGCGAGAGGGCAGGGGAGATGACAGTCACCTCCTTCCTTCTGTCCCACGACAGTAATATGTGCGTAGGATACCGTATTGACAGCGATGACGATTCGGTAGGCATCCTTACCGATACCGGATATATAAGCGATACCGCTCTTGCGGCGGTCTCGGGATGCAAAACGGTAGTCATTGAGGCAAATCACGACGTAAAAATGCTCAGAGAGGGCAGATATACCTACACTCTCAAGGAAAGAGTTCTTTCGAGAGCAGGCCATCTTTCAAACGATGCCTGTGCCGCTGCTGCAGTTGAACTTTGCCGGTGCGGTGCAGAGAGAGTTCTTCTTGCCCATTTGTCAGAGGAGAACAATCTTCCCGAGCTTGCACGGGCGGCGGTGGAGGGCGCTCTCTGTGCGGCGGGACTTTCCGCCACGGTGCTTACCGCTTCTCCCGACACGGCGACGGAGGTACAGTAAATGCTTAAGTTCGAACTTATAACGGTTGGCAGTCTTAAAGAGAAATACTTAAAAGAGGCCACCGACGAATATATGAAGCGTCTCTCAGGCTATTGCTCTCCCGAGATAAAGGAGCTGAAGGAGATACGGGTCTCCGACGATCCCTCCCCCTCCGAGATCGACAGGGTGCTTACCGCTGAGGGAAAGACCATACTTTCAAAGATAACAGAGCGGTCATACGTGGTGGTGCTGGCCCTCGAGGGTAGGTCCTTTTCAAGTGAAAAGCTGGCGGAGCATCTCTCAGAGCTTCCTCTGCGGGGCTACAGCTCGGTGACCTTTATCATCGGCAGCTCACACGGACTTTCGGACGAGGTCAAACGGCGGGCGGATCTTTTGCTGTCAGTATCTCAGCTGACGTTCCCCCACCAGCTGATGCGGCCTCTGTGTCTTGAGATAGTGTATCGCTGTCTCAGTA
Organism: Clostridia bacterium; assembly: GCA_017408535.1. Taxonomy (GTDB): domain Bacteria; phylum Bacillota; class Clostridia; order Oscillospirales; family CAG-272; genus RGIG2161. Next base: position 13,647 of record JAFQUL010000096.1, on the reverse strand, counting down.
TAATTAACGGTAGCAGATATCACAAATAGAAAACTTTTTTGAAAGGTAACGATTGATATGAAAAACGTTGGCAGATCGATCTGGGCGGTTGTTGCAGTAATAATCTTTGCATTTATCTGTTTTGCCGCCATTCTCTATGCGCGAGGCGTTTTTGACATCTCCTTTATAGACAGGAACGCAGGTGCCAAGGAAACAGAGGAAAGCCCCTACGATACCCTTCCTCCCGTTGAGACCGCTCCCGCACCCGAATATGACAGTATTGAGGAAATGGGCGCACCTGAGACGGTCGGTGCATCCTCAGTTAAGTTTGACAGCGCCGAGGAGCTCTCCGCTGCCGGAGCGAAGCTTGACACCACCCTTTACAGCGCAGATAAGCACACACTTGCTCTCACCGGGACCGGTGTGACCTTCCCCCCCGTATATTCCTACAGACAGATGTGGACTGAGGTCAACGTCAAAAAGGATGGGGAGAACGGCGGATACGTCGGAGCCACCGAGCTTGTGCTTACCGACAGAAAGACGGTAACGCTCTATGCCGGTTATATCATCTACGACTGCGGCGGGACCATGTATCTCCTTGATAATAAGGGAAATCCTCTCGTAACATTTACCGAGGGTGATTTTGAGCCGGCATACTGCTATAACAAGGAGGGAACACCCCTCTTCCTTCACGGCGGCCGTTACTGCTACTATGACGATTCCATCAAGATGATGAGCGAGGAGGACGTTACCTCTTACATTCATGAGGTGGACAATATCGGCGTTTATTTTGAGCATGCGCCTGAGTACGGTAGAGGAATGGGTGAGACCAGATACCGCAACAGTACTAACGGCAAGTGGTCCTTTATCAATTCCGGCAACCCCGACGTATATAAATACTACGGCCTTTACAACTTCTCAGAGTCTCTTGCGGCGGCTATCGAGCTGAGGATCAGAGAGGTTACCGAGGAGGGCATTGAGATGCCCCTCACCGATGATTACGGTCCGGTAACAGATGCGGAGGGAAACCCTAAGACCGGACTTGCTACCGTTGTGACCTACGAGAAGAATAAGCAGCTTACCTTCCTTGATACCGCAGGCAAGACCAAGCTTACCGGCGACAAGACCTTCCTTGACGGAGACGGCAACGTGGTATTCTCTACTTGGCAGATGCCCCTCTTTACTCACGGTAAGGAGGCTATGGGCTATCTCTTCTTTGAGAACGGCCTTTGCAGAGTAAGAGAGATCACCACCGACCTTACTTCAAAGGAAAAGAAGATCTACTCTGACACCGATTATATCATAAAGAATGACGGCAGCCGTTTCCCTCTTCCCGCCGGCTACAGCGTCGTTTCCTATTCCTCCGGTATGATCCTTCTTGAAAAGGACGGTAAGTACGGATATATGAACTACAAGGGCGAGTGGGTGGTACAGCCTGTATACAGCTATGCAGAGCCTTATTTTGAGGGGCTTGCGGTGATCGGTCTTGAGAGCGGAGAGAAAGCTATGATCGATACTGCCGGCAATACCGTGATTCCATTTGCCTACGAGCATATTTCAAACGTTTCCTCTGGCGTTATCGCACTTTATGACAGTGAGACCGGCTGGCAGATACTCCATAAAATGACAAAGCCCGCGGCTCCCGCCGGTGAATAATGCTCTGACCAAATCCACAGAAAAAACACAGTAGACTTTGACAGATTCAATATTCCGTCACACAGCCGTCACGGCGGTATAGTATACTCAGTACCGTGATAGATTTGTTCTGATAAAAATATTGCCGCCCGCAGTCACCGAATGACGGGGGCGGCAATATTTTTGCTTTCTGTATTGACTTTACCGTTTTGTTCGGATATAATTATTGTATATGCGAAAATCGTAAAGTTGTATATTATTATGTAAAGGTTGGTTATTTTTTATGGGAAAAGGAACAAGAAGCAGAGAGAACCGTAATACCGACGTTCTCGCTGCATCAAGCAAGAAGAACAATAATGTAAAAAAGAATAATACTACACTGATCCTCAGCGTAGTATGTATTCTGCTTGTCGGTATCTGTCTTTTCGTTACCATTGGTAACAGCGTAGTCAACGGCGGCGGCGCTATCAGAAGGACCGTTTCCATTGAGACAGAGAACTACAAGATAAACAACGGTATAGTTACCTATTTCTTCGGTAATATTTATCAGAATTACTTAAGCACCTATTCAGACTATCTTTCCGCTATCGGTCTTGACCCCAATAAGTCTCTTAAGAACCAGCAGTTCTCAAGCGACGGACAGACCTGGTTTGATTACATCATGAAGAGCGCACTTACTCAGATCAAGCAGACCGTACTTATGTGCGAGGCTGCAAAAGAGGCAGGGATGAGCCTTTCCGATGACGAGATCAAAACTGTAAACAACTATATCAAGGCTATGAAGCAGCAGGCAAACGCAGCCGGCTATACCGGACTTGACGCTTACCTTTCAACTGCTATCGGTGCAGGCGTTAACGAGGACGTTTTCCGTCAGTGCCTTGAGATGGAGCTTCTTTCCGACAAGTACTACAATGAGTACAGCGATTCTCTCAACTTTACCGATGAGCAGTACGAGGAGTACTATAAGGAGCACGATCACGATTTCTCCTGCTGTGACTATAAGACCTACAGGTTCAATGTGGATGCAGATAAGGATGCTACCGATATAGAGAATGCAGAGGCTCTTCTTAAAGCAAGAGAGGATGCAAAGGCTCTTGCGGCGGCAAAGACTCCCGAGGAGTTCGATCAGATCCTTCGCGATTATCTGACCGCACAGGCTGCAGATGAGGAGAAGGACGAGGAGACTTCTGAGGAGACCGACGATAAGGATCCTATTGAAGAGGCCATTGCCAACACCCTTGTCGAGAAGCTTCAGTACAACACGACAAACGAATTCTCAAAGTGGGCATTTGAAGAGGGCAGAGCAGCAAACGAAACCAAGATCATTGAGGAATCTGATTACGTTTCTGTTTATATGATAGTTAAGCCCTCATACCGCAGCGAAGATCCTACTATGAACGTTCGCAGAATAATTATCGCTACCTCTGAGTATGAGTCCAAGGACGCCGCTAAGGCAAAGGCTGACGAGATCCTGGCTCAGTTCCTTGCAGGCGATAAGACCGGTGCGGCGTTTGCAGAGCTTGCTAAGGAATTTTCCTACGACTCCTCTGCTGAGGAGAACGGCGGACTTCAGGAGAACTATGTTGCAGGCGCAGAGTACGGCAGCAAGTTTGACACCTGGTGTTCCGACGAGGCACGTAAGGTGGGTGATGCTGCGGTTATCGAGAACGCTACTTACGGCTACGAGGTAGTATTCTACGAGAGCGAGGGTATAGCAGAGTGGGCAAAACAGGCTGACAGTGAGCTTAGAATCGCTGACTATGAGGCAAAGATCGAGGCTCTCGCAGAGCAGTTCAAGTACACCGAGAATGAAGACAAGATCAACAAGATCAACGCATAAGTTAAGTATCGTCAACGGCTGTATCGCATGATTTTTCTCTCTTTCCCGGCAGGACAAAAGTCCTGTCGGGAAAGAGAATGATCCGAGCGGCCGTTTTTTCGGTATATAAACAGATCCTTACACTATACGGATGCTAAACGAAAGGAACTCTTTGATCATGAAAAAAATAACAGCACTTTTGCTTACAGTAGTCTTTATGTGTCTGCCTCTCTTTTCCTGTACCGGCAGTGGCGGCCTTGACGGACTTACGAATGAGACCACCGGCGGAAATACTCCGGTAGTTCCCGATATTGACGGTAGTCAGATTGCATTTACCACCGACAATTTTTCAGTAGACCTTGCAACCGTCAGCTTTTTCTTCAACGGAATTTACAGCACCGATAAGGCACAGTACGGAAGCTATATGACTATGATGGGACTTGATACCACCAAGCCTCTTAAGGATCAGAAGTACGGCGATGGTACCTGGTTTGACTTTTATCTTGACTCGGCACTTGATCAGCTTGAGAACACTCTTCTTCTCTGCGAGTATGCCCATTCCTGCGGTATAGAGCTCAGCGACGCTGATAAGAAGCAGCTTGACGACTCTATGAAGGCGGTTGAGACCCAGGCAAAGACAAAGAACGTTTCGGTAGCACAGCTTATTGCTGACTATTACGGTCCCCTTGTTACCGAGGAGAAGCTGAGAAGCTGCCTTGAGCTTGAGTTGCTCAGCGAAAAGGGATACGAGCATTATATCGGTACCCTCAGCTATTCTGAGGAGCGTTATGAGGAATACTACGCCGAGAACAAGGAGTTATTTGACTACGTAGACATTTACAAATATACCGTTTACTCTAATATACCCGAGGATGCTACACAGGAAGAGGCGGATGCAATGATGGCAGACGCAAAGGCAAAGGCAGAGTATATCTGTTCCGCTGAAACCTTAGAAGAGTTCAAGGTTCGTTTAGGCGAGTATATCAAGAGCTTTTATACCGGTGAGAACGAGCTTTCAGAGAATGCTGTTGCCTCAAGAATAGAGTCAGCCCTTACCGCCGGTGTTACCGTTAACCAGCTCATTGAAGCAGGCTTTGAAAAGGATTGTGATTTTGCCCCCGGCAGTTATGCTGTTGTAGAAAACGGTGAAAATTATATTTTCATTTATACCGTTACAGAGCCTGTCAGAAGCAGCAATCTGGTGGCAGATATGCGTTACATTCTGCTGACTCCTGAAAACTATGAGACTGAAGAGCTTGCGCGTGAAAAGGCTAAGGAGATCCACGATGAGTACCTTGCCGGCGATAAAACGGTAGAAAGCTTCTCTGCACTTGTAAATGAGTATTCCGACGAGGAATACAACAAGAGTGTCGGCGGTCTTGTAGAGGATATTATAGAGGGAGCTCTTAAAGAAGAAATAGAGATCAACAAGTGGCTTTTTGACCGCAACAGAGTCAAAGGTGATACTGCGATCGTTAATACGACTGCGGGTATCATGGTGGTGTACTTTGAAGCGTTCACCGGTGAGAAGTGGCAGACCGAGGTACATCAGTATCTTCAGAATGATGATTATCTTGCAAAGCTTGAGGATCTCAGAGGATCTGTAAAGTGCACTAAGATCGACGAAGTTATTTCTCAGTTCGAGGCGTGACAGCAGGACTGCAGTAAATGACGAAAAACAATAAAACCTTTATGCTGGCGATGACCGCAATGATGACTGCGGTCATCGCTTGCTTGTCTTGGGCGGCTATTCCGACCCCCTGGGGCGTACCGGCAACTCTGTCTGTATTTGCCGTAGCCTTTGCAGGATATATGGCGGGCCCTTTCTGCGGGACAGCGGCGGTTGCGGTATATCTTCTGCTCGGCGCCGCGGGAGCACCGGTGTTTGCCGGTTTTTCCGGCGGGATAGGGCATTTTGTTACCCCCACCGGCGGTTTTCTTTTCGGTTATCTGCCCCTTGCCTTTTTCACGGGACTTGAGGGAAACGGAAAAAAGACGCTCCGCAGTCTGCTTTGCGGGCTGGCGGGACTGACAGTATGTCATACCGTGGGGGTTTTTGTCTTTGCGGCTGTGACCGGTCGGGGAGTGGGCGAGGCATTTATGCTTGCATCTCTGCCGTATATTATAAAGGACGGACTGCTTGTTGCGGCGGCGGCTCTTCTGTCCCGGACGGTAAGCCGACGTATTAAAGGAAGGTGATATAAGTGAAAGCAAAATTCGGTCCCGGCGGAAACAGTGATTCCTTTTATGCCGACGGGAAAAAGCATAGCTATGAAGCTCCTCTGTGGGTCAGAGAAAAGGGCCTTGATGCCTACGAATATGAAGGCGGCAACGGAATAAGAGGCGGCGAGGCTTCCTTTCGCCGTGTAGGTGAGGCGGCACGTGAGGCCGGGATACTTATGTCCCTTCACGCACCCTACTATATATCCCTTTCAGGCATAGAGGAAGAAAAAAGGCTTAAAAGCATTGATTATATAAAGCAGAGTCTTGATGCTGCAAGATGGCTGGGTGCGGATATCATCGTTATCCATACCGGCTCTGCGGCAAAGATATCGAGGGGTGAGGCGATGCAGCTTGCAGCAGATACACTCACCCGTGCACTCAGTGAGTTTGAGGGTACTGTATACGGAGACGCAGCTATCCGTCTCGGTCTTGAGACTATGGGCAAGAAAAATCAGCTTGGTACTCTTGATGAGGTCATCGAGCTTTGCCGTATCAGTCCACGGCTTGTGCCGGTCATTGATTTCGGTCATATGAACGCTATGTCTCTCGGCGGCCTTTTTCCGGATGCTGACTCCTACAGACGTGTCTTTGACAGAATAGGAAATACTCTCGGTGACAAGGTGACAGACGGTCTTCACTGTCATTTTTCAAAGATAGAATATACCTCAGCCGGGGAAAAGAAGCATCTGACCTTCTCGGATACCGCCTACGGCCCTGAGTTTTACCCTCTGGCAGAGGCTATTATAAAGGATGACCTCTCCCCACGTATCATCTGCGAGTCTGACGGTACTATGGCAGAGGATGCCCTTGAGATGAAGAACGCGGTAATATCACTTGAAAAGTAAAAAAATGCTGTGGCTTTTTGCCACAGCATTTTTTCATTTAATACCCGAATTTCATAGACAGGCTGTCGTCATCATCGATCCAGCTCTGCACGTCAATGACGCGGTAATCTTCCTTAGTATCGCGGATGACTACTGTCTCGATTCCTGCGTTGATTATCATTCTCTTGCACATCATACAGGAGTTGGTACCGCTCTGGAGACTCTTGTCAAAGGGACTGATGCAAACCATATACAGAGTCGCACCCAGCATCTGCTCACGGGGAGCGGCGATTATTGCATTTGCCTCAGAGTGAAGGGAACGGCACAGCTCATAGCGCTCACCGCGGGGAATGCCCAGCTCTTCTCTGATACAGCTGCCAAGGTCACAGCAGTTTTTTCTGCCTCTGGGGGCACCGTTGTAACCGGTGGAAACTATGACGTCGTTTTTAACTATAATAGCACCGAAGGCACGGCGGAGACAGGTGGATCTCTCCGCAACCGTCTGAGCAATATCAAGATAATAATTCTCTTTTGATACTCTGTCCATTTTCTTATCCGTCCTTTAGTTTTTTCAAAGAGTGGATGCGAAACGCTTTAAATATTCGGTGAATTCCTTACCCAGCTCAGGGTCCTTTACCGCTCTTTCCACGTTGGCAAAGAGGAAACCGAGCTTTGCACCCAGATCGTATCTTGTGCCCTCAAAGTCAATGGCGGTCATTCCGGTGCTTACCGACAGGGTACGCATAGCATCGGTCAACTGTATCTCACCGCCGGCACCGGGAGGAGTATTGTCAATAATATCAAATATATCAGGAGTAAGCACTACTCTGCCGAGAATGGTAAACAGAGAGAAGATCTTGTCGGGGGAGGGCTTTTCTATCATATCGGACACGAAGTACTCTCCCTCTGCCTCAGCCGGCTCTACCTTTAGAGAGCTGTATTTCTGTATCTGCTCAACGGTCACCTGCTTTACACCCACAACAGCCTTGCCGTACTTTTCGTACATATTGATAAGTTGCTTTACGACCGGAGTCTCCGAGAAGATTATGTCGTCGCCGTAAAGAACCGCAAAGGGCTCGTCTCCGATAAAGGCACGTGCACGTCCGATAGCGTGACCAAGCCCCTTGGTCTCCAGCTGACGGATAAAGTGAACGTTTGCCGCTTCGGCGTCTCCGTGAAGCTCGGCAACGATATCATCCTTGCCCTTTTCCTTAAGTTTTACGTCATACTCGGTACAGTAGTCAAAGTAGTTTTCTATGGCCTCTTTACCTCGGCCGGTGATGATAAGAATGTCTGTAATTCCGCTCCTGACAGCTTCCTCAACGAGGTAGGATATTGCAGGACGGTCGACTATCGGAAGCATCTCCTTGGGTACTGCTCTTGCAATGGGGAGCATTCTGGTGCCAAGACCCGCTGCCGGAATAACTGCTTTGGTTATTTTCTTAGTCATAAAATAGTTTCCCCTTTATATAATTATAATCGTATTTACTCTGACGGTTATCTTTTCACGTAAGTAAAAAAGTATACCGTACCACTCTATTATATTAAAAATACAGGGTAAAGTCAAGTCCCTGCCGCCATAGTGAAATGAGAATAAAAACAGCAAAAAAACTGCACAAAAGTCACTCGAACCATCAAAAAAAGACAGGTTTTTACCGCTTTTCTCTTGACAAAAAAAATAAGTGATATATAATAAGGTAAAGGGATAATATCTATATTTTTCGCTTGTGCTATGCTCTCACGGGTATTGGTGCGAGCATAAACTCACAGGAAAGAAGGCATACGCACAACAACCCTTTATGTGCGGCACAGTGATTATGAGTAATAAGAAAAATGTTGTTATCGTCGGTTTCGGCGGTATGGGCCATTGGCACGCAGGCGAGCTTGCGAGCAGTGATGTTGCAACTCTTCTCGGTATCTATGATATCAAGCAGAGCGTTATTGACGATGCTAAGAAGGAGGGTATCTACACCTATTCTTCTTTTGAAGAAGTTCTTGCAGATAAGCGTATTGACGTAATTCTTATCGCTACTGAGAACGATATGCACAAGCCTCTTGCAATTGAGGCTATGAACCACGGCCACAACGTGTTTACCGAGAAGCCGGTAACTCTTTCCTCTGCTGATCTTGCAGAGATGGTTGAGACAGCGAAGAAAAATAATGTTTTCTTCTCCACTCACCAGAACCGCCGTTGGGATGAGGATTTCCTCGCTGTTAAGAAGATCTTTGACGAGGGTACTATCGGTACCGTATTTAATATTGAGTCCCGTGTACACGGTTCCCGCGGTATTCCCGGTGACTGGCGCGGTATGAAGAAGCACGGCGGCGGTATGATGCTTGACTGGGGTGTTCACCTCATCGACCAGCTGGTTAACGTTCTTCTTCCCGACAGAAAGATCCTTTCCATCCATGCTACTATGGACCACGTTACCAACTACGAGGTTGATGACGGCTTTCGTCTCACTATGATGTTTGAGGGTGACCTGAGAGTATACGTTGAGGTTGGTACCTCTAACTTTATCGATCTTCCCCGCTGGTACGTACAGGGTGAGGACGGTACCGCAAGAAGCGGCTGGAATATTTCTAAGGGTAAGATCACCTGTTGCACCAACTGGGAGGCTAAGGATGCAGTGCCGATCCGCACCGCTGCAGGTCTTACCAAGACTATGGCACCCAGAACCGACGATACCATTAAGGACGTTCCCTATCCTCAGATCGAGTCTGACGTTCACGATTACTACCGTAACCTTTGCGCTACTCTTGACGGCAAGGCTACTCAGATCGTAACTCACGAGCAGCTTGCTAAGGTTATGAAGATCATGGAGACCGCATTCGAGTCTGACCGTCTCGGCCAGGTTCTTCCTTTTGAGAACTGATATCATTACATAAAGATCCGCAGAGATTTCTCTGCGGATCTTTTGTTTTGCATAATAAAAACCGCCCCGGTCGACAAAAAATCAGACCGGGGCGGTTTCTGCTTGCTTTTGGTTATAATTTACCTGATAAAACCTTCAAGAAAGCCCTCAGCCTCATCGCTTCTCAGCTTGTCCTCGGCATAGGCACGTCTCAGCAGGCGGTCGGGAATGAACTCATCGTATTTTTCAAATATAGGTGAGCTGCCCTCTGCGGCAAGACGGTCAAGATCGATGCCTTCCTTCTTTGCCGTCTCGGCAAGCTCCCGCATCACTCTTTCTGCGTCTCCCTCGATCTTCATCATTATATAGTAACAGCCCTCAAAGGTTATGTCACTGATCTTATACCTTGCGGCATTGGATATAATGAATTTTCTGAGAGTACGGAAGGAGCGGGTGCCAAGCCATGGGAACAGGCAGTAGCTGTAGCCGCCGAGAGGAATGAGCGAGCGTTCTGAGAGAGAGGTGTTTTTCACCAGTGCTCTCGCTACACGCAGGCGGTGAAGAGCATTTTCCATAAGGTAGGGATATTCGGTATCCTCCGAGAGCACCTGCCTCATACGGGAGAGGATCTTTGTATGTATCTCGCCGTAATCTCCCGGCCAGGATATTTCCATTTTTCCCTCCACCGGCTTTACGTACAGCAGCTTTCTCGGGATATCCAGCTCCTCTACCTCCCACACTCTGCCCGCCAGAGCAAAGCGGTCTCCTACCGGGGGAGGAGTGGTAATGGTACCTATCTCGTCAGACTCGCATCTGACGGTGAAATCCTCGCTGTCCTTAAATACCGCATAGAAACGGAAGCTGTTTGTGAGCTTTTCTCCCTTAAGACCTACGATAAGGGTCTTTTCCTCGGTAAATTCCAGATAGTCATTTTCTACCATTGAGATTATCAGCTCTCTGTAATCCTCCTTCGGCATTTGGCTGAATGGGGGAAGGGAAAGCACCTTTTCCGCAAGAGCCCTCGGAGTCAGCTCACCCGAGCAGAGTAGAGTAGATAGAGTCTGCTGAAAGGCAAGGCTGAAGGGCAGCTTTTTGAAGAAGGGGGGCTCGATAAAACGCTCCTCTATGTAAAGCTGTATTACCGCAATAGCACGGATAAGCCCCCAGGGTATCAGCTGGGGGAGAGGGGCATTGGGGAGAGGATATTCCTCTCTGAATACCATCATCATCTCAGGAGGACTGCCCCGTCTGCCGGAGCGCCCGAGACGCTGAAGGAAGGATGACACCGAGTTCGGTGCATCGTTGTGTAATATTCTTTCAAGAGGACCTACGTCAATGCCCAGCTCCATGGTTACCGTGGCACAGACAACGCTTTTTTCCTCCTCCTTTAGCTTGCTTTCCGCATATTCTCTCAGAGAAGCGGACAGATTGCCGTGGTGGATGAGGAAAACGTCCTTTTCATTACGGTATTTTGCGATCTGTCTCAGGGTTGCAGTGATGTATTCCGTCTCCTCACGGGAGTTTGAAAATACCAGCGCCCGCTTGTCCTTGACACATTCGTACATATATTCGTATCCGGGGTCAAGAACGGCTTTTTTTGACTCACCCTTAAGCTGAGAGCTATTCTCCCCGTCTGTCTGGTCAAAGTCGGGAGAGCCGATAAAGAAATGCTCAAGACCCAGCCGCCACCTAAGCGAGCCGTCAGGAAACACCGGGGCCTCAGTGCTTCTTCCGCTGCCTCCCTCAAGCCATCTTGCGGCGGCCTCCACGTCACCCACCGTGGCGGAAAGACCTATACGCCGTGGGCTGTGGCCGATCATTGATGCAAGCCGGGACAGCTGACAGATGACCTGATTACCTCTGTCTGTGCCGGTCATAGTGTGTATCTCGTCAATTATCACGTATCTCAGGTCTCCGAAAAGGCGGATAACGTCAGCCCCACGGCGGATAAGCATACTTTCAAGAGACTCTGGGGTTATCTGAAGAATTCCCTCGGGATGCTCGAGTAGCTTGTTTTTGTGGGATGCGGCAACGTCTCCGTGCCAGCGGAAGACCGGGATGCCGGTATAGTCAAGCAGTTGATCTATTCTTTCAAACTGATCGTTGATAAGGCTTTTTAATGGAGCAATATACAGAACTCCCACGCTTTTCGGGGGATCCTCGCACAGCTTTGACAGTATCGGGAAAAATGCGGCCTCCGTCTTACCCGAGGCGGTGGAGGAGGTAATGAGCAGGTTGCTGTCACTGCCGAAGATTATGTCTGCGGCGGCAAGCTGAACGGGATGCAGCTCCTGCCAGCCCCGTGAATATATGAATTCCCGTATAAAGGGTGGGAATTTTTCAAATACCGTTTTGCCGTCGGGTAGCTTCTGCATGGCTTTTCCTTTCTGCGGAGTACTCTACTGTAATTAGAAATCTATATCCGCTATGTTTATTGTTCTCGGCTGTGTCGGTGGGGCGGACACCTCTGCCGCAGGAGTGTCTGACGGCTTCTTTTCTTCGCCGCCCGGCAGAGTGCCCATTATCTCGCCAAAGGAGACAGAGGGGTTCTGCATAAGAATGTTAAGAAGATTCAGATAATCGCGGATGACCTCTCTGGGGGTCATCATAATGTCAGCGCCTGCTCTCTTACCCTCAAGGGTGAGAAAGGCAACCATCTCCTCTGGGGAAACCGTTCTTGCCTCGGGATAATACTGTCCGTGGAGAATGGTAAGTCGGGTCACAAGAGCAAGAAGCTCATCGTCGGAAAGCGTTCTCAGACGTATTACCGGACCGATAAGATCGGTATATCCGCCGCCGGAAAAGGCGCCGTCAGACAGACGGCTTCTCAGCGCCTCATAGCTGAACAGACCCCGTCGGGTGTCCTCAAGGAATTTTGGAGTGCCGCCGAAGATAAGGGACAGACCCGGGGCTCTGCCCCCGAGAGTATCGTTAAACATAGCCAGCAGCTTTTCGTAGTTGTTTTCTCTTGAGACACGGTTGGGTATTTTATAAAGATTTACGCATTCGTCAAGGAAGACCACCAGTCCCTTGTATCCCAGCTTACGCGCAAATACCGCCATCAGCTTAATATAATCGTACCAGTTGTCGTCATTTATAACGGTGGATACCGGTATTCCGAGAGCCGCTCTCGCCTCGGTCTTGGTGGAGTATTCACCTCTCAGCCACCGCATAGCGGCGCTTTTCTTTATTTCATCGTCCTCACAGCCGGCGGTATAGTACAGTGACATTACCGCCGCAAAGTCAAAGCCGCCTACCGAGTCCTCAAGCTCTCTGATAACTGAGAATACCCGGCTACGCATCATAGCGGAATAGTCGGGGGATGCGGGGTCAACTCCCTCTGATGCCAGCTTTGCACCCTCTGATGCGAGAAATGCCGCAATTATCTTGGGGAGAGCGCCGCCCTCGGGAGAGGAACGGGATGCAAAATTCTTGATAAGCTCTCTGTAGGTGGCTACACCAGACCCCTGTGAGTCGTGAAGCCTTCTCTCGGGGGAAAGGTCGGCATCGCAGGTGAGAAAGCCCTTTTCAAGAGCGTAACCGCGGACAAGCTGCATAAGAAAGCTCTTTCCCGAGCCGTAACGGCCGATAATGAACCTGGTGCTGCTGCCGCCCTCAGCGGTTATCTCAAGATCGCTGAGAAGAGCCGCGGTCTCCGCTTCACGTCCGATGGCAATATAGGGAGCGCCCTGTCTCGGAACCACTCCCGCAGATATTGAAGATAAAAGAGAAGACAGGATCCTCTTCGGGACCTTTACTTCATTTCCTTTGGTCATAATTATATACTGTCACAGCCGTCTGTCATGGCGGCCGCATCCTCCGTATAATCTTCTATTACCGCATAGCCGTCTCCGTTATCCTCAAGGAGAATGTCAGAGGTAAGCTCTGCGGCCTTTTCGTTTATGCTGTCTGCAGTGGCATCTGCCTCAATGCCGGAGGACCTTGCACCTCTCTGCAGAGATATGATAAATTTTCTTTCCCCCTCTGTAAGAGCTGCCCAGAGAGCACTGTAGGGGGATAACTCCTCACCCTTTTCCACCTTTTCGGTTACCTTGGGTACAGGGGTAAGGGTCATCTCGGTGACCGACTCCTCCCGGGCACCCTCATCCGGGGTGAGCATTTCGGTGACACGCCAGGACTGTGCCTCAATGGCCGCTGCACGAGAGGGGTCAAAGCCGGTACTGATGGGAGTATAGTATTTTTCGTATTCCGGTATCTCCTCTTCTGCCACTGCGGCGGAGGCCCTTGAAGGCTTACTGCTTTTTGTCGGTAGAGGTAACGGCAGAGCAGAGTCAAAATATTCTTCAAGTAT
>JAFQUL010000095.1 GCA_017408535.1 Clostridia bacterium | reverse complement strand
GTCTCTTGAAATACTGATAGAAGTAACAGGGCAGCATGCCGTTATATAGCTTTCTGACCTTGTCCGCACGTCTTCCGTAGAGATTCTGAAAGCCGGGATGCGAGGTAAGGATATATATCTGCCAGCTGTCAAGGGTAGAGAAATGTCGCCCCATATTTCTGTAAAGGGCATCAACGCCGCCATCGGCAGAGATCCTCTCGCCGTACGGGGGGTTACATACTATCGTACCCCGCCTGCCCTCCGTTTTTATAGTCAGAGCATCCCGTCGGAATACCTTTACTGTACCCTCAACCCCTGCGTGCTTACAGCACTCAGCGGCAAGCTCTACCGCCGCAGGATCAATGTCAGATGCGAATACCTGAAAATCGCTTTTCTTTACCCTACTGCGAGCCTCTTCACGGGCATTCTGCCACAGCTCTCTACCGATCTGAGGGAATGCCTCTCCTGCAAAACCCCGCTTCATTCCCGGGGCACGGTCGGTCATCATCATTGCCGCCTCAATAGCAATAGTTCCCGATCCGCAGAAGGGATCCCAGAACAGTACGTCCTCACGGGGACGTGCCGTTGCCGCAAGGGCGGCCGCAAGGGTCTCTCTCAGGGGAGCGGTAAACTGCTGGGGACGGTAACCGCGCTTGTGCAGGGCGGTACCGGAGGTGTCGATCATTATAGACGCCTTGTCGTGGAAGATGAAAAACTCTATCTGGTATTTGACACCTGTTTCCTTAAACCAGGAGATGCCGTATATCGACTCAAGCCGCTGTACGATCGCCTTTTTGATAATACTCTGGCAGTCGGGTACAGAGAAAAGAGTGCTTTTTATACAGTGACCTTTTACCGGGAAAGCATCGTTTTTTGAGATCCAATTTTCCCATTCTACCCGCTTTACACCGTCAAAAAGCTCGGTAAAGCTACGGGCAGGGAACTCACACAGCTGAATGAACACTCTTTCGGCATAGCGGGAGAAGATATTCATTCGAGCGGCGGCACCGATATCACCCTCAAAGGTAACACGGCCGTCTATAGTCTCGGTACGCTTATAGCCGAGAGCCGATATCTCTTCGCCCAGCAAATGCTCAAGACCGAAGAGACAGGTAGCAACAAAAGTATACATCCGTCTGCCTTTCTGCGCCCGCCGGCGCAAGGAAGTAAGATTTTCTTACTTATATTATACCTTAAAAGGTATCAAAAAGCAACAGATGTATTCTCCGGCAGCTGATGTTTTACAAATATTTTACTCAGCCGCCCTCAGTCCGTGTATAAAGCCGCTTACGTCAGCAGAACAAACGTCTCCCCCGATGACCCGGTTCCCTGACATAAGAATATTTGCGTATACCTTCCCGTCATACCCGGGGTAATTTGTCACGTTATAGCTGTACTGGGTGACCTCCTTACCTCTGTATTTATAGAGGTCCAGACCGGTCTCCTTTTGCAGTTCGTTGTAGGACACCATGGTTTTATCAAATTCTGCGGGAATGGTCACCTTTCTTTCTTCTGTGGGCTCGGGGTCAACGGTATAACCGAGAGAGAGGAGAAAGTTGATCCTGTCCTCTCCCGTTTTTATCTTTTCATAGTTTATTTCCCCCTCGACGGCAGCGGATACCGAATCCTGGGCGGGGAAAATAAGGATCAGGGCGACCAGTACCGCTACCCCTGCAAGGATAACGGCAAAAAATTTCAGAGAGCTTGCTCTAAGCGAGTAAATGAACATAGTAATTCCTCCGGGACAAGATTTTGTGATACATTATATTTTGTCCTGTGCACGAATATGACTTTGTCCCGGTAATAGACCGGGGAAAAGGGAAATATATATGTAACAAAAAGTGATGAGGAGTAGCTATGAACAGCTGTACCAACGATCTGCGCAATAAAGAAGTAGTAAACGTGTGTGACGGAGCAAAACTCGGATATATAGTAGACGTGATATTTGACGTATGCGACGGCAGGATAACCGCAATAGTCGTGCCGGGTGAGAGCTGCGGGGTACTGGGGTTGTCTCACAGAGAGGATATCACCATTCCCTGGTGCAACATCGAGAAGATAGGGGAGGACATTATTCTGGTTAAGCTTGACGCACCGGCGTGTCCCGCACCGCCGCCCAAAAAGAAGGGAATTTTCTGAAATAAGTGTAAAATATACAATAAACGAATAAATATTCATTTATAACAGAAAATTCTTAAATAGATGTGTGTTTATTAATATATTGTTATTGAAAAAGATATAAAGCTGTGGTAAAATGTAAGATACCATAAAAAACATTACGGAGGAATTGACAAATGAAAAAAATATTTGCTCTTCTTCTTTGCGTAGCTATGCTTGCTGTATGCTTCATCGGTTGCGCAGAGACTACCCCTGATGACGGGAACAAGGATAATCCCGCTGACACCACCGTAGGTGATGACACCACTGCAGGTGACGATACCACCGCAGGCAACGAGGATGAGCCCTCTGCAAAGGTATTCAAGATGGGTACCAACGCTGCATTCCCTCCTTACGAGTTTAAGGAAGGCGACAAGTTCGTAGGTATCGACGTTGAGATCGCTACCGCTATCGCTGAGAAGCTTGGCGGCACTCTCGAGGTTGTCGACATGGAGTTTGACTCCATCATCACTGCTGTTCAGCAGGGTGAGGTTGACTTTGGTATGGCCGGCATGACCGTTACCGATGAGAGACTTCTTGAGGTTGACTTTACCTCCAGCTACGCTACCGGCGTTCAGTCCGTTATCGTACTTGAGGATTCTGACATTGCTACTCTTGACGACCTTGCAGGCAAGAAGATCGGCGTACAGCTCGGTACTACCGGTGACATCCATGCGTCTGACGATTATGGTGCAGAGAACGTTACCAAGTACGGTAAGGGTGCAGACGCTGTTATCGCTCTCAAGGGCGGCGACGTTAACGCAGTAATTATCGACAATGAGCCTGCAAAGGCATTCGTAGCTGAGAACGAGGGTCTTAAGATCCTTGATACCGACTACGCGATCGAGGACTATGCTATCGCAGTTAAGAAGGATAATACCCAGCTCCTTGACGATATCAATGAGGCTCTTGAGGCTCTTACCGAGGATGGCACTATTGACGCTATCATCGCTAAGTTTATCAAGGCTGAGTAATATCAGATAATACGGGATTACGGGGGCTGCTTCGGCAGCCCCCGTGCATTGCCTTTTTCCCTTTGCCGCTTAAACCGTTATTTGAGCAGTAAGTGCCTTTACTTTTCAAATAACGGCTTAATCTGTTTATATTAATGCTATCTGTTATCATTCGGAGGAATAAAAGATGTCAAAAAACAAGAAAAGAATTACCCTTGCGGCGGTGATCCTGCTCCTGCTCGCCGCCGCGGCAGTGCTGTTTTTCAGCATAAGGTCCGGTACCGTTGCAAGAGATATGTCGGTGGAGGAGGCGGAGCAGCTTCTTAACGAGACCTTTGACGGTATGGCAAAGACAGACCCCCTCAAGGTACTGGCGGAAAAGAACCATATAAAGGTCAATTCTCTTGACTGGGGCAGTGAGAAGGATATAATCGCTGACTGTACCGTTACTACCGTTGATGCCTACGGTACTATAGCTCCTCTCTATTCCGAGTTTCTTTCCGCAGAGGCTAAAAAGCTTGGCGGTGCTATGTTTAAGTCAGCACTTAACTTCAAGATGGAGTTTGAGGACAGACTGACTGAGCTTGTGGCATCCGCACCCGAGAAGACCGAGAATATAAAGATATACATATACGATACTCAGGATCAGGGTCTGGTGGTCTACTCTGAGGATAAAGCGGTAGATACCCTTTACGGCGGCCTTATTACAATGGCGGCAGAGGTTGACAAGATGACCCACTATACCGTAAACGAGAACGGTGTAGAGAAATCTGTTGAGATCGAGACCAACAATGTAAACAAGGGCTTTATCCAGTGTATTGCCCCCAGATACTCTGTGGACAAGCCGGATACCGCTACCGCGATAGTCCGTTTTTACAATGACTTAAAGAAGGATTTTGTCAAAAACTTCATCGAGCACGACCGTTGGCTCACTATTCTCAAGGGTCTTGCAGTTACCGTTGAGCTTACCGTATGTGCTCTTCTCATCGGTATCGTTCTCGGCTTTATCATCGCTTTTGTCCGCTGTACCTATGACAAAATGTCAAAGCACGGCATTTTGCTGTCCATCTTTAACAAGATCGCAAAGATATACCTTACCGTAATACGCGGTACCCCCGTTGTGGTACAGATAATGATAATCTATTTCGTAATCTTTATGCCCTTGGGTGTAAACAAGTTCCTGGCGGCGGTTATCTGCTTCGGTCTTAACTCAGGTGCGTACGTTGCCGAGATAGTCCGCGGCGGTATCATGTCGGTTGATGACGGACAGACTGAGGCGGGCAGAAGCCTTGGCTTTGGATATATGGCTACCATGTATCACATTGTATTTCCTCAGGCATTCAAGGCGGTGCTTCCCGCTCTTGCCAACGAGTTTGTAGTGCTTCTCAAGGAGACCTCCATCGCCTTCTACATCGGTCTCGGCGACCTTATGTATGCGGGTAATGCGATCCGTGCGGCTACCTACAGTGCCTTCATGCCCCTTATAGCGGTAGCTATCATCTATCTGATAATGGTACTTGGACTCTCAAAGCTTGTCAGCCTGCTTGAAAAGAAGCTGAGAAACAACGAAAGATAAGAAAAGAGACTCGGATATGATAAATACAAATGAAACGATCATAAAGGTCGAAAACTTACATAAATGCTTTAAGGACACTATACACGCTCTCGGCGGTGTTAACGTAGAAATAAAGAGGGGCGAGGTAGTTGTTATTATCGGTCCCTCCGGAAGCGGTAAATCCACTCTTCTGCGTTCTCTCAATATGCTGGAGGAGCCTACCGACGGCCATATCTATTTTGAGGGGGTTGATATAATGAACCCCAAGACAGATATAAACAAGATGCGTCAGAAGATGGGAATGGTGTTCCAGCAGTTTAATCTTTTCCCTCACATGACTGTGCTCAAAAATATGACTATCGCCCCCATGAAGCTCCTTAAAAAGTCGAAGGAGGAGGCGGAGAAGAAGGCTCTTGAGCTTCTCGCCACCGTCGGGCTTGCCGACAGAGCGAATGCATATCCCAGCCAGCTCTCCGGCGGACAGAAGCAGAGAGTTGCCATTGTCCGTGCCCTTTGTATGGAGCCTGACGTTATGCTGTTTGACGAGCCTACCTCCGCTCTTGACCCTGAGATGGTCGGAGAAGTCCTTGAGGTAATGAACAAGCTTGCCGCGGACGGTATGACCATGGCGGTGGTTACTCACGAGATGGGCTTTGCCCGTGAGGTTGCCGACAGAATAATCTTCATGAGCGACGGTGTAATCGTTGAGGAGGGTACTCCCACCGAGATATTCGAGAACCCGAAGAACGAGAGAACAAGAGAGTTCCTGCGTTGCGTTCTTTAATGCTTTATAGTGCTGGCAAAACTTGAGAGCTTTTGTTAGCATTATCGCAAAAATTCTAAAATTGGGACCCGAGCCCAATTTTACCGCAAAGCGGCCGAATTTTTTAATGCTTTATTCTTTAATGCTTTATAGTGTTGGCAAAACTTGATAGTTTTTGTTAGCATTAAAGAAAATCACCATTGGAAGAACAATTTATCGGAGAAAAATGAAGAAATATTTGTCGATTCTTTGTCTTTTCCTTACAGCGGTCATCTGGGGATTTGCTTTTGTCTTTCAGGTAAAGGGTACCGAGAATATCGGCAGCTTTACCTTTAACGCCACCAGATTCGTCTTGGGAACGGTATCGCTTATTCCTGTTGTTGCCGTTTTTGAGGGAAAGAAAATAATAAAAAAAGAGATCAGCCTTAAAAAGATCCTGCCCGGCTGGATCATATGCGGCACTATCCTGTGTATTGCTTCAAGCCTTCAGCAGATAGGTGTCAAGATCACCGGCAGTGCAGGTCTGAGCGGATTTATAACCTCTATCTACACGGTACTTACCCCGGTAATGTACTTTTTAATATTCAGAAAAAAGACCAAGCTGTCTGTATGGATAGGTGCATTTCTTGCGGTTGGCGGCCTGGCTCTCCTTTGCATAAAGCCGGGTGTGGGTTTGACATTCGGCGTAGGGGAGCTTCTCCTTCTTATCGGTGCCATCTTCTGGGCTGCCCATATGATATCGGTAGATCACTTTGCACGTGAGCTTCCTTCTCTTTCCTTTGCCTGGGGTCAGTTCCTTGTGTGCACTATTCTCAGCCTTATCTGTGCAGTAGCTTTTGAGAGTGGAGATTTTTCCGCCGCTGTTCTTCTTGACGCCAAGTGGGATATAATTTACTGCGGTGTTGCCAGTGTGGGAATTGCCTACACCCTTCAGATCATCGGTCAGAAGAATACCGATCCTACCTTTGCGGCGATAGTGTTCTCTCTTGAGTCCGTCTTTTCTGCTGTTGGCGGGGTTGTTTTCGGTATCGACAGTATTACAGCCGTCGGTTATGTCGGTTGTGCTGTAATTTTTGCCGGTATCGTTATTTCTCAGCTTGAGCCGGGGGAAAAGAGTGATAACAAGTCCATCTGATTATGAGGTGGCTATACTTGACAATTGCTGCCATAAGTGGTACAATTAATAGTGGTATGCTGAGTGCTTCAGCTGTCCAAATACTATGTATTAGCGAGGATTGCTATGATCTATAATGAAATCAAGCATGTCGTAGAGAATTTCCGTTTTGAAGGTGAGTATATTGCCGCGGAGGAGCTTACCGCAGGAAATATAAATACAACATACAAGATCTCCTGTAAGAGAGATGACGGAAGTATAATCAATTACGTGCTTCAGCGTATAAATACCAACGTTTTCAAGGATCCCGAGGGTCTTATGAACAACGTTGAGGCTGTTACCGTACATATTGCCAACACTCTCAAGGAGAAGGGTATTGACAGCACCCGTAGAGTGCTTCGTTTTATCCGTACTCTTGACGATAAGTTGCTTTATGTATCTGACGGTTATCACTGGAGAGCGGATAACTTCATTGAGGAGGCTACCGCTCATAACAGCATTACCGACCCCAAGCATTTTTACGAGGCAGGCAGAGGCTTCGGACAGTTCCAGAAGTACCTCTTTGACTTCCCCGCAGATAAGCTGGTTGAGACTATTCCCAACTTCCATAATACCAAAAAGCGTTTTGAGACCTTTAAGAAGTCTGTTGCAGCAGATCCTGCCGGCAGAGTTGCTTCTGTAAAGGAAGAGATAGATTTCCTTCTTGAGAGAGAGGAAAAGATGGGCAAGATCGTTGATCTTATTGAGGCAGGCGAGCTTCCCCTTAGAGTTACCCACAACGATACCAAGCTCAATAACGTAATGATCGACGATGTTACCGGTGAGGCTGTCTGTGTCATCGACCTTGATACCGTAATGCCCGGTTCTGTTCTTTACGATTACGGAGATGCTATCAGATTCGGTGCCAATACTGCCGCTGAGGATGAGGATGATACCTCCCTTATCGGTGTTAATATGGAGCTGTTCCGTCTCTTTACCGACGGCTTTGTATCAGAAGTCAAGGATGTTCTCACAGAGAATGAGATCCACTATCTGCCCCTTGGTGCTTGGGTAATGACGGCTGAGCTTGTACTGCGCTTCCTCACCGACTATATCGACGGTGACGTGTACTTCAAGATCAAAAAGCCCGGTCATAACCTTATCCGTACCCGTGCACAGAAGAAGCTTCTTGAGGAGATGGAGAAGCACTACGACGAAATGGTCGCATACGTTGATTCTCTTATAACAAAATAATTTATTTATAACCGCTTCCCGCTTTTGGGGAGCGGTTATTTAATAATTGTTGATTTCCCATCATTTTACTGATATAATATTAACAGAACATTTTGAACACTATCGCCCCCCGGGGAAGGAGGATGCTATATGAAAATAAATATCAGGGAACTTGTAAACCGGGCTGACCTTCACTATGACGGACCGGCAGAACGCTGTGAGGAAGGGCTTCCCATAGGTAACGGCCGTATGGGCTCTCTTATATGGACTTCCCCCGATGCTATCAAGCTTCAGATCAACCGCGGTGACGTATTTGCCAGCGGTCCAAGGACTGCCGCCTTCCACGAGGAGCACAGAGACTACGGTTACGCCTGTGCTTATTTTGATATCGCCTTCGTTGGCTACGGTCCCGACGTTTTTGACAGTGAGACCAAAGAGCATCTTGACGTATACGATGCGGTTGCACGTATTGCCGCTCACGGTGTCGAGGTGGAGAGCTTTGCCGCGGCAGATGATGTATTCGCCTTTAAGGTATCCGATATGCGGGATAAGCCTACCGAAACTGCCGCAAAGTTGAGACTTCTCCGTGCCGCTGAGGTGGAGACTATGCCGAAGCACACCGCCCGCTCTTATCTTGAGCGCAGGGGAGACGTTTGTATCCTCAGACAGGTATTCCGTGAGGAGGAATACTACTGCTCATCCGCCGTTGCGGTAAAAATAGTCGGCAGAGATATGATCTCCCGTGTCAGCGATGAGAACAACGGCACAAAGCGTATCCTTCCCGAGGATATGTGCGGCTTCGGCGCTTCCGGTGAATATGAGATGCGTATGTGTATGCCCGCTGAGAGAGGAGAATTTTATCTGTATATCTCCTCTGCCGCATCATTTGATCCCGAGTATGACGTTGCCGGTGAGGCAACGGAAAAGGTAATTAAGGCCGCTGAGACCGGATATGTCCGTATGCTTGCTGTTCATACCGATTTCTGGCATGATTTCTGGAGCAAGTCATACATTTCTCTTTCCGGTTTTCCGGAGGCGGAGATACTTGAGACACACTATCAGTATTTCCTCTATATAATGAATTCCTGTTCAAGAAATGCACAATACGCTCCCAATTTCGGGGGACTGCTCTTTAGCCCCAGAGGTGACAAGCGTCACTGGGGCGCTATGCAGTGGTGGAACAATATTACTCTTACCTATAATGCTATACTTCCCTCAGGACATCCCGAGCTGATAGACCCCTATCTCAATATGTATTATAACTGCAAAGACCGCCTTGAAACTGCTGCCAGACAGCATTTCGGAGCAGAGGGAATCTACCTCTTTGAGACGATGCACGTTCTCGGTCCCGAGCCTATTCCCGAGGAGCTCGAGGAGGAGTTCAGAAACTTTATCCTTGACCGCGGTCCTGACAGCTTTGATAAATGCTCTGATGAGCTTAAAGCTCTTTCTATGTACGGTATGAAGCACGAGTCCCGCTGGGATTTTCTCAATACCGGTGAAAAGCGTCCCTACGCCTGGTGTACTCATTTCTTCTCCAGTGCCGCGTTCCTTGGATACCACTACTATCTGAGATATGCGTATACCGGTGACAAGGAGTATCTTCGTGAAAAGGCGTACCCCATGATCAGCAAGATCTGTGAGTTCTTCCGTACCTATCCGGGTACCACCAAGGAAGTATACCCCAAGTATCCTCACGTGGCTGACGGAAAATACCATATATACGGTACTACCGACGGTGAGTCCAACTGGGGTGCTTACGATTCCTGCGGTTCTATTACTGCTATGCACGGTATATTCAGAGTAGGTATCGAGTGCGCTAAAATACTTGGTATAGACGAGGACAAGATATACCTGTGGCAGGAGATTCTGGATAATCTTACCGATATTCCCACCAACAAGCGCAGCGATATTCCGAAAGAACAGAAAGAACTGGCAGATGATCCTGAGTTCTGGATATTTGCTCCGGGCGACGGTTGGCCATTCCCTCGTATCGGCGCCGCATCATATCCTCTGGTTCACCTGGATCTCTGTACTCTTGAGACGAAATACAAGAATCCCGAACTGTACCGTATAGGTGTAAATACCTATAATCTTATAAATAAGGACGCTGACGAGAGGACCGGTACTGACGAAATGTCCGGTGCTCCCCGAATGTGGGCTATAATGGGGGACAATTCCCGTCTCATTACCGCAATGTCAGGACAGCTCAGATGCATCACCGCCGCTGAGGAACATTGCTGGTATGATGCAAACGGCCGTAAGGCCCCCTATGCTAACCGCCTTACTGCCCGTGAGGGAGTAAACGCTATCTCTGCACAGCGTCTCGGCAATGCGGCGGCAGGACTTCAGCTTGGTCTAATGCAGTGTACCGGCGGTGCACCTGCGGCTCCGGGTGTTATCTATTTGTTCCCTGCATGGGATAAGAATAACGGGGCACAGTTCTGCCTCTGGGCACGTGACGGCTTCAAGGTGGAGGCTGCATGTGAGAATGGAGATATGACCTTCTGTGAGATCACCTCTACTCTTGGCGGCGAGTGCCGTCTCCATAACCCCTATGAGGGCGAGATCATTATCAGCGGTCCTGATGGAGATATGACTCTTGAGGGCATCACCGTTAAGTTTGATACCGTTCCCGGCGGGGTCTATACAGTTAAAAAAGGTAAGTAATTTTTTTCGGAGGAAATAGATATGAATAAAGCGGATCCCAAGTACGAGGCTCTGTTTACTCCCTGGAAGATAGGTAACGTTGAGATCAAGAACCGCATAGTTATGTGTCCTATGGGCGGTACCTCTCTTTTCGGATGGATGGAGCATACGGGCAACCATTTTGACCGCGAGGCGGCAAAGTTCTTCCTTGAAAAAGCAAACAACAACGTAGGTCTCATTATACCCGGTATTGCGCCTATAAAGAGTACCTTTATGGGTCAGTGGCTCTATCAGAACAAGAAGATGTTCGCTGAGCTGAAGGAATTCATGGAGGAGATACACAAGACGGGAGCAAAGCTCTTCGTGCAGATCACTGCAGGTATGGGTCGCTCCTGGGCAATTCCCACTCCACTGGTAATGCTTCACAATATGCCGGTGGTAAGAGATCTTATCAAGCCGATAATCAACATTCCCTACCAGAGTGCATCTCCCAGCGAGCTTCCCTCACGTTGGTCGGACAAGGTAAAGTGCCGTGCCATTACCGTAAAGGAGATAGAGGAGATAGTAGAGGCCTTTGCGAAGACCGCACTGCTCTGTAAAGAGGCGGGAGTAGACGGCGTTGAGGTACACGCAGTACACGAGGGTTACCTCCTTGACCAGTTTACTCTTGAATACACAAATAAGCGTACCGACAAGTACGGCGGATCCTTTGAAAACAGATACCGCTTTGCCACCGACATCGTCAAGGCTATAAAGGATCGCTGCGGCAAGGATTATCCCGTTTCACTCCGTTATTCCGTTGAGTCCAAGGTCAAGGACTTCTGCGTAGGAGCACTTCCGGGAGAAGAGTATACCGAGATCGGACGAGGCATGGAGGAGAGCGAAAAGGCGGCTAAGTACCTTGAGGAAGCCGGATACGATATGCTCAACGCCGACAACGGTACCTACGACTCCTGGTACTGGGCTCATCCCCCCATGTATATGCCTCAGAACTGCAATCTTGAGGACGTAGCTCATATTAAGAAATTTGTAAATATCCCGGTAGTATGTGCCGGCCGTATGGAGCCAGAGGTAGGTGCTCAGGCTATAGCAGAAGGCAGGATAGACGCAATGGGTGTGGCAAGACAGTTTCTTGCTGACTCTGAGTGGATCACCAAGCTTCTTGAGGACCGACTTGAGGATATCCGCCCTTGCATCTGCTGTCACAATGCCTGCTTTAATATGGCTCACTATAAGGGTGTTGCCAACGCACAGTCGATATACGACGCCAGCCATATTGCCCGCTGTGCTCTTGACCCCAGAGTAATGCAGTCTGATAAGTATTACATAGAAAAGGCAAAGAAGCAGAAGAAGATCGCCGTTATCGGCGGCGGTATCGGCGGTATGGAGGCGGCTATCGTCTCTGCAAAGAGGGGACATACCGTTACTCTTTACGAAAAGTCGGATAAGCTGGGCGGTGTCTTTATCGCCGCGGCCGCACCCTCCTTTAAGGAGAAGGACAAGGCACTTATTGCCTGGTACGAGAGAGAGATCAGAAAGTATCCCGAGATAGAGATAAAGCTTAACACCGAGGTAAAGGATGTAAGGGAGCTGGGTGCTGACGAGGTCATAGTTGCTACCGGTGCAAAGGCGAGAAAGCTTCCCATCAAGGGTATTGAACATTCGGTTGAAGCGATAGATCATCTGCTTGGCAGAAAAGCTGCAGGTGATAAGGTCGTTGTTATCGGCGGCGGTCTTACCGGCTGTGAGATAGCATATCAGCTTTCCCTTGAGGGTAAGGAGGTCAGCATCGTTGAGATGAAGAACGATCTTATCGTGTCTGACAAGATCTGCCTTGCAAATACCAGCTACCTCAGAGATTATTTTAAGCTTAATGGGACCCCCGTTTATCTTGAAAGCTCTGTCAGCGAGATCAGAGAGGACGGAGTTACCGTCAAGTCAAAGGACGGCACTCTCACCGAGCTTGCCTGTGACAGCGTTATAGTATGCGCAGGCTACACTCCTGCCCCGATAGCTGATAAGGGCGTTCACGTTATAGGCGATGCCAAGCAGGTGGGAAGCCTTCGCACCGTTATCTGGCAGGCCTGGGACGTAGCAATGAAGCTGTAATGAAAGGAGATTATAACAGTGATCTTAACTAAAGAACAGCAGGATATACTTGACGGTAAGTCGGGTGAGACTCTTGCCAAGGTCATGAAGACCCTTATCAAATACGGCGAGGTATTCGGTGCTGAAAAGATGGTGCCCGTCACCGGAAAGCACAATCACCTTGTCACCTCCTTCGGTCTTAAGGCTCTGGGACCGGTATATGAGCTGATGGATCAGCTTATTGCCTCTGGCGACGTGTCAAAGCAGACCTTCTCGGTGGACCCCCGTCCCCTTGATAAGAAGGTTCCCGCAAACTTTATCCAGAATTTCATTTTTAATAAATTTATGTATTCCCGTCAGGACTTTTATGAAAAGCAGCTTTCAAAGCTTGGCCTTATGGATAAGGATGCCTTTACCTGTGCCTGCTATATGGATGAGGTAGGCAATAAACCGGAGAAGGGTGACGTACTCTCTTGGGCAGAGTCCTCTGCGGTAGTATATGCAAACTCAGTTCTCGGTGCCCGTTGTAACAGAAACTCGGGTATTATGGATATTATGGGCTCTGTAGTAGGCTATGTTCCTTATTTTGGTCTCCTTACCGATGAGGGAAGACGTGCCACATGGACCGTCGAGATAAAAACTACTAAGAAGCCGGAGGCACAGCTTCTCGGCTCTGCCATTGGTATGAAGGTAATGGAGGAGGTCCCCTACGTTATCGGACTTGACAAGTGGCTGGGCGATGAGCTTGATGACAGCGCCTGCACCTATCTTAAGGATTTCGGCGCGGCAACCGCATCCAACGGCGCGGTGGGTCTCTATCATATCGACAATCTCACTCCCGAGGCAAAGGAAAGCGGCCGCAGTCTTATCTGCGAGGGCGCAAAGACCTACGTAATAGACGATGCGGAGCTTGAGAGAGTATACCGCGAGTATCCCATTATGTGGAAGGATCTTGAAGCAAAGCCCAAGCTTTGCTTCATGGGCTGTCCCCATATGTCTCTTGAGCAGCTTAAGGATTGGACCGACAAGGTAGAGGCGTCTCTTAAGGCGGCAGGCAACAAAAAGGTCGTTATCCCCACGGTGTTTACCGCCGCTCCCGCAGTACTGAAGGAGTTTGAAAAGACCGAGTATGCGGCAAGACTTAAGGCTACCGGTGTTATCACCTCTTATATCTGTCCCCTTATGTATATGAACAACCCTCTGTCCGGTAAAATGCCGGTCATCACCTCAAGTAATAAGCTCCGTACCTATACCACCGCCCGTTATTACACCGACGATGAGATACTGGTACAGATCACGAAGGGAGGCAAATAAGATGAGAGAATTCAAAGGCAGAGTAATAGCCGCAGGAAGCGTTACCGCACCTGCAGTAGTTTCCCACGAGGGGCTTAACACTCTCGCATCTTTCCAGAAGGCACTTCAGTTCGGCGACAAGACCGCAACCTGCGGTGACCAGAATAATAAAGATCTTTTTGGAAAGCAGATGGCAGGCAAGGCTCTTTGCCTCCCTCAGACTATCGGCTCCACCACCGGCGGCCTTGTTATCTACTGTGCCTGCTCAATGAAGCGTCAGCCGGCCTGTATGCTTTTCTCAAAGCCCATCGACTCTCTTGCGGCTGCGGGAGCGATCCTTGCAGACGTGTGGCTCTCTGACGTGACAATGCCCGTCATCGACTGCCTCGGCGAGGAGTTCCTT
>JAFQUL010000094.1 GCA_017408535.1 Clostridia bacterium | reverse complement strand
GATGCGGCTCGTTATCTTATGAGCAAAATCGACTTTGAAGCGGTGATGCAGGACAAATACCCGGATGCGTTGCCGGATGAAATACCGGATGACTTTCCTTATGACTTCCCGGATGAAATACCGGAATACTAAACGAAACAGTGTAAGAAAACCCGCAGTGAAAATTACTGCGGGTTTTGCCTTTTTTTATTTTCTTATCAGTAATAGGTCACATAACCTGTGTAGTCTGTGGGAGATGTGCTGGGGCCCTTCCAGTAAATATATCCCTTGTCAGGAATACGCCAGTTCTCGCCGTATCTGACAGCGAGATAAGCCTCGGCATTTCTCGGTACGTTTATCATAGTACCGTTAAAGTCCTTCTTCTCAAGCTCAGAAATGTGAGGAGAGGAAAGCTTGACTACGCTGAGCTCGCCGTGCTTATATTCCCTGCCCGGCTCCTCATACATAAGATAGCAAACGTCTCTGTCATCCTCACGGATATAGTAATTGATATCGAACTTGATATCACTCATCATAAAGGACTCCTCAACTGTTCCAAGCTCCTCGATAGAGTAGGAATAGCGGATGGCACATCCACGGGCAACGAGCGCCTCTCTCAGCGCCGCTTTCTCCTCCTCAGAGCCGACAACTGCCGCAATATCTATATCCATATCGTGCTTGAGAAGCCTGCCCTCACGGACGATCCCAAGCAGTGTTCCCATATCGAAGAAGAAAAACACACCGGTGCTCTCAAGTATCTCTTGTACCGTTTTTACAGTTTCCACGCCGTTTTTCTGCAGATTGTCACGTCTGATCTTTTTTACCTTTTCGTCTGACAGACGGCACCATATACCCCGGGTCAGGGGAAAGGTTCTCATAAACTTTTTTATTTTCTTTATCATTTTTTCCTCCGAAAATTATTTGGCTCTTTCCTTTACTGCGCCGATCAGATATCCGAGATTTTTATTTCTCGTTATAAGACTGAGAAGCAGATATATAACTATGCCTGCGGCGATCTGCAGGAAAAACAAGAGTGCTGTATTTATATTAAGCCTGCCGAGAAGCATTACTCCGCCGCACATAAGAATAGATATGGCAAGGTTAGGCAGGATATCTGCCGCCTGCTTTGAATATGAGTATCCGATGAGACGCCTGTTGGGAACCGAGTTGACCACGATAGCAACCAGAGTACAGATAACAGATGCAAGAGCAAGCATCTCGGGGGTTTTACCGAAGAACATAAACGCGGCAATAACTCCGAAATATGCAGATTTCTTTATTACTTCCATTATCAGAAAAATGTCGCTTCTGCCCATAGCCTTGATGGTCTCGCAGTTGCCGATATGGATCATATCGAACATGGAAACTATCGAGAAGATCCTTATATAATATGCGGCGGGCAGCCATTTCTCGGTGAGCAAGAGTAAAACGAATTTATCGGCTACCGCAAAAAAGCCGAGCATAAGAGGAAACACCAGATATGAGCTGACGGAAATAAACTTTCTCGTATATCTGAGCAGAGTCTCTTTGTCATCCTGGTGCTTTGAAAGCACAGGGAAAAGGACAGCAGAGAGAGTTGACGTGGTAGTGTTTGAAATAAGCGTAGGAAAATTCTTGCCCTTTGTATAGTGCGAGAGATTGGCGGCAGAGAATTTTATACCGATAAAAAGCGGGATGACCTCGTTATAGGCGGTGGAGAGCAAGGAAGATACGAATACCTTCCAGCCGTAGGAGAAAAGCCCCTTCAGCTTAGTAAATGACACCCTCAGAAGCAGCTTCATTCTGGTGGTGAGGGCAAGTATCAGAGTATCTATCACGGTGTTGGTCATCTGCTGAGCCACAAGCGCCCAGGCACCGTAACCGCTCATTGCCATATATATTCCAACTGCGGCAGATACAAGAGTACCGCCGATAGTGGCAAAGAAAAACTTTCTGAACTGCAGAGTAGATGAGATATATGCACAAAGCACAGACTTGACGGCATATACGGGAAGGGACAACGACATTATACGAACGATGGGGATAAGAAGAGGCTGTCCGTATACCGCCGCTATCTGCGGTGCCGCAAAAAACAGCACCAGGTAGATAAGTGCGGACACAAGAACACTCACGTAAAGCACCGAGGAATAATCCTCAGCATCCGCATCCTTTTTCTGTATGAGGGCGGTATTTAGTCCGCCGGATATTATTACGTTGGCAAAATTAAAGAATATAACTACTATACTTACCACACTGTACTCGTCGGGGGTAAGAAGCCTCGCCAGCAATATAGCCACTATAAGTGAAATGACCTGCGCGCAGACCCTCTCGGCGAATTTCCAGACAGTATTGACTATAGTAGTCCTTTTCATACTGCTCACTGTATTTTTTCTCTTTCAATTTTTTATAGTTTCGCTCTTAATATTATATACCCCGACACCTCAAAAGTCAACTGCCGCCGATACCTTGCAAAAAAAGCAAAATATTCTTATTTTCCGTTATTGAAACACGTGATGATATATGATATAATATAGGATGACAAAGATTTTTCTATTCAGTATACTTTTTCGGAGGTTCAAATGGTAACTATTACTCACGGCGGAGTATATTATGCCGGTGGAAAGCTCATCCCCGACACTCCTTCAGCCGCCGCTGAAATCAAAAATATTACCGGTACCGATCTTGACCGTGATGCCGCCCGCCGCGGTACTATGGCGTCAAAGATACTTACCGCACATAACACCTCGTCAAGCGAGGAAAAGCTCAGAATCAAATTCGATGCTCTTGCATCTCACGATATTACCTATGTAGGTATAATTCAGACCGCACGCGCATCCGGTCTTAAGGAATTCCCTGTTCCTTATGTTCTCACCAACTGCCATAACAGCCTTTGCGCCGTTGGCGGAACCATCAATGAGGATGACCACGTATTCGGTCTTTCCGCCGCAAAGAAATACGGCGGTATATACGTACCCGCCCACCAGGCTGTCATCCACGCATTTATGCGTGAGATGTTCGCAGGATGCGGCAAAATGATACTCGGCTCTGACAGCCACACCCGTTACGGTGCTCTCGGTACCATGGCTGTCGGCGAGGGCGGTCCTGAGATAGTTAAGCAGCTTCTCAGCCGCACCTACGATATTGACCGTCCCGGTGTTATTGCAGTACACCTTCACGGCACTCCCCGCCGCGGTGTAGGTCCTCAGGACGTAGCGATCGCACTTATCGGTGCGGTATTTGCAAACGGCTTTGTTAAGAATAAGGTGCTTGAGTTCATCGGCGACGGTATTGCCGGTCTCTCTATGGACTACAGATGCGGTATTGACGTTATGACCACAGAGACCACCTGTCTCTCCTCTATCTGGGTAACTGATGACAAGACAAAGCAGTATCTTGAGATACACGGCAGAGGCGGCGATTATTCTCCCCTCTCCCCCGATGCTGTTGCATATTACGACGGTGTAGTCGATATAGATCTTTCTGCCGTTGAATGTATGGCGGCACTTCCCTTCCACCCCAGCAACGCAGTTTCTATAAACGAGCTGAATGCCGACCCCGTTAAATATCTTAAGGAGGTAGAGGAGAGAGCAAAGGATCAGCTTAAGCTGAAGAGCGAGTTCCGCCTCACCGACAAGATAACAAAGGACGGTATCAGAGTCGACCAGGGCGTTATCGCAGGCTGTGCCGGCGGTACCTTTGAGAATCTTTGCGCCGCCGCTGATATTCTTGCAGGCGGCTCCACCGGCAACGGCAGCTTTGCCCTTTCCGCATATCCCGCAAGCCAGCCGGTATTTATCGAGCTTACAAAGAACGGTGCAGTTCCCGCGCTTATGCAGGCAGGCGTTACCCTCCGTACCGCATTCTGCGGTCCTTGCTTCGGTGCAGGTGACGTTCCCTCAAACGGTGCGCTGTCAATCCGTCACTCCACCCGTAACTTTGAAAACCGCGAGGGCTCAAAGCCCGGCGACGGTCAGATAGCTTCTGTTGCTCTGATGGACGCTCGTTCTATTGCGGCAACCGCAAAGAACGGCGGCATTCTTACCGCCGCTACCGAGATAGACTACGAGGAGACCGAGCGCGGCTATACCTTTGACGATACTGTATACAAGAACAGACTTTACTTCGGATACGGCAAGGCCGATCCCGAGGCAGAGCTGAAATTCGGCCCCGGCATTGCCGACTGGCCAGAGATGGCTCCCCTTACCGATGACCTCATCCTTAAGGTAGCCGCTCGCATCACCGACCCCGTTACTACCACCGACGAGCTTATCCCCTCCGGCGAGACCTCGTCCTACCGTTCAAACCCCTACAAGCTCTCCACCTTCGCCCTTTCAAGAAAGGATCCCGAATACGTATCGAGAGCTAAGGCTATAGCAGAGCTTGAAGCCGCAAGACGTGCCGGTGAGAAGTTCTCACACCTTGACCCCGCTTATGAAACTGTCATCGCAGCGGCAAAAGCAATCTCTCCCGATTTCTCACCCGAGAACACCGGTATCGGCAGTCTGGTATATGCCAACAAGCCCGGTGACGGTTCTGCCCGTGAGCAGGCGGCATCCTGCCAGAAGGTTCTCGGCGGCTGGGCAAATATTGCTCACGAATACGCAACCAAGCGTTACCGCAGTAACCTCATCAACTGGGGTATGCTTCCCCTTACCATTGAAGGTGAGCCTCCCTTTGAGATAGGCGACTTTATATTCCTCCGCGGTATTCTCTCCTCAGTACGCGACAACACCTGCGCGGTTGAGGCATATGTTATCAAACCCACCGGCGAGACGGTAAAGATGCCTCTCTCCTTCTCCTCTCTTACCGAGGACGAGCGCGGTATCATACTTGCGGGCTGTCTTATAAACTTCTACAAAAACAACTGATCACCGAAAGGGGCGAGAACAGACAATGAGTGATAATATTCGGATAATAACAGCTATTACTCCGAACGAAAAGTATCCCCGGCACAGCGAGGGGGATTTTATCCGCCTTCGTGACGGCAGTATAATGCTGATATATTCAAGGTATTTCGGCGGCTCGTACAGCGACTTGGCAGATGCCGGCCTTGCCGTGTGCTATTCACACGACAACGGCGAGAGCTGGACAGAGCCGACAGACCTCCTTCATCCCTCTCAGTTTGGTGTTACCAATATTATGAGCGTTTCGCTCATGCGTATGCTCAACGGGGATATCGGTCTGTTTTTCGGACTTGCAGAACCGGGGTTTGAGAGATTCAATAACAGACACATTCTCCTCAGATCAAGTGACGAGGGCAAGACCTTCCGCCACTGTTCCTTCTGTGATCCCACCGAATACAGCGGTTATTTCGGACTCAATAACTCAAGAGTTGAACGGCTCGCATCTGGCAGACTTATAACAGCACAGCACATACACCCCGGCGCAAAAAAAGAGCAGACAGGGAATGTACGTCCCCGTGTAAGTTTTCGCTCCTTCGGTGTTGTGACCTATTCCGACGATGACGGGTATACCTGGAAGACTTCTCCCGATATTATCTGCCCCTCCTTCACAAGCACCCGCCGAGGGCTTCAGGAGGGTGGAATAATCGAGATCGCGCCAAATATTCTGAAGAGCTATTTCAGAACAGATAAAATGTACCAGTACGAGGCTCTTTCCTTTGACGGCGGTGAGCACTGGACGGTGGCTCAGCCATCCTGTTTTACTGCTCCCTGGTCTCCCCTTAAGATAACCCGAAATCCTTTTACCGGCAAGCTGTACGCTATATGGAATCCCATTCCCCTTTACAACACCCGACCCTTCAGGCACATTGACTGGGGAAGAACGCCCTACGTCTATGCAGAGCTAAACGACGACGCATCAGCCTTCGGAGAGATCAAAACCATAGAAGCCGAGCCGGATCACGGATACTGTTATCCCGCTGTAATGTTTACGGCAGAGGACGAGATGCTCATAGCATACTGCAGCGGCGGTCCCGAGGACGGCATCGGTCTCGCAAAGCTCACTGTCACCAAGATCAAACTGTAAACCAAGTAATCGGAGGAACATATAATGAACTCTTCAGTAAGAAAGATAATTACAATTTCAGATGAAGGATACACCCGTAACTGTGAAGCAACCTTCATCAGACTGAATGACAACGGTATAATGATGGCATATACCCGTTACTCGGGCGACTGTCCCTGCGATGACAACGCTCCTTCCGAGATCGTTGCACGCATCTCCTACGATGAGGGTGAGAGTTGGGGTGAGGCCTATACTATTCTTGATCCCGCGCGTCACGGTGCAAAGACGGTAGGCAGTCCTACTCTTATGCGTATGCAGAACGGTGACGTAGGTCTGTTCTATATGGTCAGAACCACTCCTCATTGGCTCCACCACCTTGCATTGGTACGTTCCTCTGACGAAGGAAAGACCTTCCCCGGCGAGGCAGTCAACTGCTCTATTGAAATTTACGACGGTTACCACATGCTGGTAAATGACAGTGTTATCCGTCTTTCAAGCGGCAGGATTCTCGTGCCGATAACCTACCACACCGGTAATGAAAAGGCAGGAGACGACACTCACGTTGATCCCTGTGCATACGGTGCATTCACATATTCCGACGATGACGGTATCACCTGGAAGTCTTCCTATGACGAGGTCTTCCAGCCCTTCTCCAACACCTCAGCCGGCCTTCAGAACGCAGTTCTTGCAGAGATAGGCCCTAAGGCTGTCAAGGTTTTCTGGAGTACCGATATGATGTGTCAGTATGAGTCCTACTCTACCGATGACGGCGATCATTTTATGGTAGCTCAGTCCTCCCGCTTCTCCTCCCCCTGCTCTCCTCTGAAGGTAGCGAAGGACCCCTCAGACGGCAGCTTTTACGCCATCTGGAATCCCACTCCTGTATTTAACGGAAGATGCTACGCAGAGGGTACTAAGGGTCAGACCTCTCTTGTCTGGTCAAAGCTTGACAGCACCGCCACCCGCTACGGTGATATAAAGGTTATTGAAAGCGACGATTCCTACGGTTACTCTCATCCCGCCGCATTCTTTACTTCAGACGGAAAGATGCTCCTTGCATATTCCTTTGGCGACCGCTCTCCTATGGAGAAGCTGTCTATCGTCAAGGTCGACGTAAAATAAACGAATAAAAAATGATTGGGGGTGTAGAAGCTGCATCCCCAATCTTTCGGTAAAGGTGGATATATATGAAGCTCATATCCGGGTCAGACACCTGGACATATCTAAAAAACGCAGGCAAGCCGCTGTGTATGTACGGCATGGGCAACGGTGCGGACAAGATACTCAAGGTGCTCGAGGAAAAAGGAATAGAGATCGCCGATTTCTTTGCCAGCGACGGCTTTGTCAGAGGGCATACCTTCCATTCAAAAAAGGTACTCAGCTATTCGGAGACGAAGGAAAAGTATGACGATTTTGCGGTAGTGCTTGCCTTTGGCAGCTCCCTTGGCGACGTTCTTGATAATTTTTACAGAATCGCCGGAGAAAGAGAGCTTGTTGCTCCCGACGTGCCGGTATGCGGCGGTGAGCTCTTTGACAAGGATTTTTTTGACCGAAACGAGGATAAGATCGACAGCGTATACTCACTTCTTGCAGATGACAGGTCAAGAGAGGTCTTCCGCGAGGTGATCGAGTTTAAGTACAGCGGCAATATCTCTCACCTTAAATCAAGTAATGCAGGACGTGAGGACGTGCTTGGAGGAATACTCTCCCCGGGCGGCTACAGCGTCACCGCAGACCTGGGTGCATATAACGGAGATACGGTGAGAGAGCTTCTCGCCGCTTCTGGCAGTATCAGAAAAATATTCGCTCTTGAGCCGGACAGGAGAAGCTACAGAAAATTATCCGCTTTCATCGAAAACAGCGGACTCAGCGAAAAGGTCATTCCCATATTTGCCGCCGCAGGAGAAAATGACGGCGAGGGACTTTTTTCAAGTGAGGGAAACAGAAATTCCGGCCTCTCAGACAAGGGCAAAGACACAGTGACGATCAGAAGCGTGGATTCTCTGTCCCTAGGCGAAAAGCTGGATATGATAAAATACGACGTTGAGGGTGCAGAAAAAGCGGCCATTTTAGGGTCACGGGGTCAGATAACGGAAAACCGTCCCGACCTCATCGTCTCTGTGTACCACCGAAGCGAGGATATATTCTCTCTCCCTCTTCTTGTCAACAGCCTCTGCCCCGAGTACAGACTGTACCTGCGCAGAGAAATGTACGTCCCCGCCTGGGACGTAGAGCTGATAGCAACAGTAAAATAAAAAACGGCGATAGGACAGCCTTTGTTTGAAGGTCATCTTATCGCCGTTTTTATGCCCGTATCAGTTAACAACGTTAGTGGGAGCGCCTGACAGCCAGGCTCTGATGTTGTCCGAAACTATAGATATAAGTCTCTGTCTGGTCTCAACGGGGGCCCAGGCAACGTGAGGTGTAAGGAGACAGTTAGGCGCGCCGTAAAGGAGGCAGTCGTCCTCCATCGGCTCTTTGGTCAGCACGTCTATTGCCGCACCGCCGATCTCTCCCTTTTCAAGAGCCTCTCTCAGAGCCGCCTCATCCACTATACCGCCGCGGGCGGTATTTACGAAAAGTGCGGTTTTCTTCATCATCATAAACTGCTCACGTCCGAACATTTTAAGAGATGCATCGTTTAAGGGGCAGTGAGCGCTGACGATATCGCTTCGGCGAAGCAGCTCCTCAAGGGAAACGAACTCGGCACCCGGCTCATTTCTTACAGTCCTGGTATAGCAAAGCACCTTCATACCGAAAGCGTCTGCGATCTTTGCCACCTTTTTGCCGATACTGCCGTAGCCGATGATACCGATAGTCTTTCCGTAAAGCTCGTTATGGGTGCAGATAAATGGGGAGAAGGTCTCGCTGTTCTTCCAGCCGCCATTATTTACAAAGGTACTGTATTCACCCACGCGGCTAAAGAAGGAAAGTATCAGCGCAAAGGTATGCTGAGCCACCGCATCGGTAGAGTATGACCCTGCATTACATACGGTGATACCCTTTTCTCTTGTATAAACAGTATCTATATTATTGTAGCCGGTGGCAAAGAGGCCGATATATTTAAGCTTTTCTGCGTATTTCAGCGACTCCTTGTCCATTATGCTCTTGTTGCAGAGAACGATGTCCGCATCCTTTATATTTTCCGCAAGCTCATCGTATTTAAGCAGATGATGGCTGACTACCTCTCCGAACTCAGAAAAAACGTCTGAGGAAACAAAGCGGTCAAATACTGTGCCTGCGTCGGTAATAACTATCTTCATAGAAATCTCCACTCTTATTATTTTGTAAATATAATATCATTTTTTTCTCTGTCCGTCAACCTAATGATTGATAAAAAGCTATTTCTATGTTATAATGGTCTTAACTTAAACGATTTTTAAGCGAGGTCAAAATGAACCACTTTTTTGCATATATATCGAGGATGAAATTTATCAACCGCTGGTCGCTGATGCGCAACACCACAAACGAGTCTCTCTCTGTGCATTCATACGAGGTTTCGGTCATTGCAAACGCCCTTGCGGTCATCGGCAACAAGCGTCTTAGCAAAAGCTACGACCCCGAGCGTGCCGCCGTTATTGCACTCTACCACGATGCAAGTGAGATAATCACCGGTGATATGCCTACACCGGTAAAATACTTTAACCCCGCCATCAAGACCGCCTATAAGGATATAGAGAACAATGCCAACGAAAGACTGCTAACCTATCTTCCCGAGGATATGAAGGATTACTATTCTGAGGTAATGAAGGGTGACGAAGAGCTGAAAAAAATCGTCAAAGCCGCCGACAAGCTCTCCGCCTGCATCAAATGTGCGGAAGAGTTAAAGATGGGAAATCAGGAATTCAAGACCGCACTTGAGACGAATCTCGCATCTCTCCGTGATATGGGTTGCCCCGAGGCAGATATATTCCTGCAGGAATTCTTCGACAGCTATTCCCTGCCGCTGGATGAGCTCAAATAATATAAAAAACTGTTGTCACTGAGACAACAGTTTTTGTTTTGGCTAAAATGGCAGTACGGAAAACTCTGCGTAAGTGATTATCGGTATGAATGTAAGTTTTGTATTTAGCTCGTCTATATAATCGAGACTTGCCGGTCCGTTACCCGTGGTAAAATAATCTGATACCGATATATCTGCCTCTTTGTTTGCCTTTGATAGCATATTATAGTTTGAACAGCAAACATCATAGAAATCCTTGTTTTCATCAAGGATCAATAGACTAAATGCTAATATTGCAGTCGGCAAATCATCATCCGTCCTAGATAAAGATAACCGCATATTAGCAACAGGAGCAACCACATCGCTATATCCGCCGTAGTCAATCATTTGAATATCTACCCTATCAAACTCAAACGTAATCACAGGTACGGGCTCCTCAGTATCTACTACTAGTATGTCATATTCATATTCCGTAAAATGATAATAAGGTCTGAAAAGGAAATATTTCTTATACCCCGATGAGAACCAATCGTAACGCTGTGCCTGTTGCTCAATAACGTCACCGTTAACATCAAAATATCTTACTACTATTTCTACTCTTCTGTTTTTTTCGGAAATATTCTCAACTTGCAGAAGAAGATAATCTTTTTCTTCTGTTCTGTAGCTTTTTTCATTTATAACGACACCCTCATCATAACGTGTCTGCTTGTCATAGTTACCGATCAAATCGTCGCTTATGGTAGTTACACTCATTTCTGCCATATCGTCTTCCGGTTTAATATCGGTCGTTTCTTTATGTTCGCTCAATTCATGCTGTACAGAGCATCCTAACATAGAGATAAATATTTCAATAATCAGTAAAAATATAGTTACTCTTTTCATAGCTATCACCCATTACTGTACTTTGGTTTTTGAGAACAACCACTCGAACACGTCAAGCTTTCCTGCGATACCAAGTCCCACCAAAGGATTATGAGCATATCCGTTGGTCTCAGTATATTCTATTTTTTCTCCCCCTGCTCCTTTGATTGCATATACCATTCTACGGCTTGCTATGACAGGTATAACATCATCTGTAGAATCATGATAAACATGAATATAAATGTCCTTTAGAATCGCACTGTAGTTTGGATCTCCCCCGCCACAGCAAGGAGCAGCAGCTGTAAATTTTTCAGGGTATTTCGATATAATATACCATGTACCGAATCCACCGGCAGATGAACCCATTATATACTGTCTGTTAAGATTTGTACTGTAAGTGGCGTTGATACAGTCAATCAGTTCAATTATACCCTCTATAGACCCGGATATCATTACCTCATCAACACTATAACCAATTGATCCGTAATCCACCCAGTTATCATCAGGGCTCTGAGGCATTATAATTATAGCCTGGGAAAGCGGAGAATAACTTTTATTAAATCCAATATCCGTAACAATATTATCAATTTGCGCCCGGTTATCTGTTCCACCGTCACCAAGGCCATGTAAGCAAGTAAGAACAGGGTATGCATATTCTTCGCTGTAATCTATGGGTACGTAAAGTCTATATGATATCTCATAACCGTTTGATGCAACAAATTTAAGTGCTTTTTGTCCATCCCAAAAACTGGCTTTTTCTGTCAGTATAGGATCCGGTTTGCCATTGTGACTTGTTATCAGATTACCGTTAATGTCATATTTCGGCTCATTTGTTTCATCATTTACAGGATCAACGGTGATAATCGATTCATAAGAAGTATCTCTGCTTACCTCGGTACTGTTAGGATCGAATGCCGTGTTTTCCGAACAGGCAACTAATGCTGATACTAGAATAACAACAAACAAAATATATATTATCGTTTTTTTCATCTGTTTGACTCCGTTTCTTTTTATCCCCTTCTATGCAAGTGCCGCCACAGGAATAAGTAGATACTTGCAGTTTTCATATCTCTGAAATGCTTCCTCACTATTTTTACTTATGCAAATTTTCTTGGTTGTTGCCCCTTTGCCGATATCATGAATAGAACACTGACGCATACAATCTATCTTATCTGCTTCTCCAAATACTATCAAATAAAAGCTATATTTCAATGATTCAGAATCTGTATTATTAGTTATCTGAATATCCGCACATACAGCAGATGCCGTTTCTATGGGATTTCTATAATCAATACCGCTTTGAAGACGTTTTCTCTCGGTATAACTTCCTCTGCCATCAGGAACATCCTGTATGCTAAACCCTACAAGCTCGATTTCGGTATATTTCCAAAGATCCTTATTATATGTATCCTTCCAAATTACTTCATACTCGTAACTCGCAAATTTTGTTCCCGGGATAAGCACTGCGGTCAGAATATCACCTTCAAAAATATTATCATGCACATAAATTTCTTCGCCAATCAAAATTTCATTTTTGTCAAAAAACTTGAATCTTAACATAACATTACTACACACCATCCTTCTGCTCTCAAAAGTAAATAACAATACATTTTGACTGTCATACTCATATATGTTTTCTTGTATTATAGTAAGCTCGTTTTCTCTGTTTTGATTTTCTGTATTATCTGTCGCATATCCATAAACCGTAAACGAAGTTAAAACAACAGCAAGCACAAAAATAATCAATATTTTTTTCATTTATTTCGTTCCCCTTTCAGTATTAGCTTTTCCGTGTCAGTCGCCTAAATCAAGATACATGCAAGCAAGGCTTGTTTTAGGGTTATCAGGTATTTTAAGAGTACCGTTTTCCATCATTTTTCTAACCATCATTGACGGTAATCTATTCATCATATTGAGTGCATATACTTCTATCTCCTCTACTCTATCATGCGGATAGTATTCAGCAGCTATCGTTTCAATATTATCAAAAATTTCTGACAGAATGCCGGCAGTAGTTTCTGATGCAGGATGTGAGAACACAATCTCCTTGATTCTGTTCTTTCCCGTGGTCGTAAAAGCAAACAGTTTTGAAGTTATTACACCGTCGTTTTTGGCTTCTGCAAAAAAAGTATCGTCAAGTAATAAGCGTTCAAGAGCAGTAAGAGAAGATATTTTGCGATTGTTCTTTATAAAATCAGCCTGAAACTCCACGTCACCGGAACACATTACAATCTTATTGTGTTGAAATCCTAAACCGTCATATACGTATTTACAGAATCGCTTACCGTTTGATTTATATACGTTACGATCGATAGGCGGATCACACTCGCCTGTATCCTCATACCCGAAGAAATAATTCTCTGCTTTATATTTTTCGCTTCTGTTTTCATAATTCATAAGCAAATCCAAAACGTAAAAGGATACACACCAGCTAAGGTCATCATTAGAATAAGCATCATCCACAAACCCACAGGCACGAATCTCAGACAAATGCTCCTGTACTATGCTTTCTATCGCAACAACGATATTACATATATATTTGTTCAAAACCATATACACCTTTTTCTGTAGTTCTGTGTCAGCAATAAAAAAATCTGCAAGATACTTGTCGCCTGTTTTTTTCAGTACACCTATCATTTCAAGGGCACTGATCTCATCCTCCATATAAGGAACTCCTACACCGAGAGCAATTGAGAGTTCTTCCACGGTAGAAGGATTATGATCTGCCTCAAGTAAAATATTTTTGGCAAGCTGTCTGAGAAGAAAAAAGTGTTTTTTTGTTTTGTGATTTCTGACCCCGCAAATACAAACTTTACCGGGATTATAGCTCCTCGGTCCAAACGTTCTTGCCATTTCCATACCCTCCTTTAATGCTTTTCTTGCCCTAAATAAATTGGTCTTAACCAGGCTCTCGCTTATCCCAAGAGCGGTGGCTATCTCTTTAACAGACTTATCTTCGATATAATACGCAACGAGAATTTCTCTGTATGAAGAAGAGATAAAAGCAAGTTCCCGGCGCAAAATTTCTATGTTTTCTTTTTGCAACAGTTCATCGAGCACGGCGTTTTCATCTGTAATTTCATACTCGCTTACGTCAAATTCACTTATCCATTTGTCATGCTCGTCCTTTTTTCTTACCCATACACTGTAACGGTTTCTGGCTATCTGCCAAAACCA
This sequence comes from Clostridia bacterium, assembly GCA_017408535.1. Taxonomy (GTDB): domain Bacteria; phylum Bacillota; class Clostridia; order Oscillospirales; family CAG-272; genus RGIG2161. Next base: position 13,768 of record JAFQUL010000094.1, on the reverse strand, counting down.
TGCCGAAAAATTGACCGTAGCCGGCCAGCGTTTATGGGAAGAGAGAACATTCAGTACGATATCGGCAGCAAGATTTTCTGCCTCGTACTGATCCCCTGTCTTCTTCAGGCAAAAATAGAATAACTTGTCCATATAATCTGAAATCAGACGGCGTACGAATGCATCATCATATATGATATCTGACATCTAATTCACCCCTTTATTATAATAGTGTATCAAATTTTGGTTTGGTTACAGAAAAAATCAAATTTACTATAAAAATAATAGCACAAATTTGCGTATAAATGTGAAAAAAAGTAAACAAAATAAAAACGACGATCTTCTCCCGAAGGTCGTCGTTTTATAATACTCAATTGATCTACTGAGCGAATCCGCTCAGTAGATCCACATTTTCTTTTCTCTCTTATCTTTTATCCGGAAACGACGATTTTAAGAGAAAAGAGAAGAAGGAAGAGAGAAAAGTGAAGAGAACAAAACGAAACGACGATCTTCTTTCGAAAATCGTCGTTTCTTTTTGGTGATCCATCGGAGATTCGAACTCCGGACCCTTTGATTAAAAGTCAAATGCTCTACCGTCTGAGCTAATGGATCAATTCCTTGCGGACTAAGATATAATACCATAAATTACAGATTTTGTCAATAGCTTTTTTCTATTGTTATAGTTTTTTCCGCTTAGTGAAAAAATTATACTTCGGCGTAAGGGAAAGATAGCTTATTATTCTGACTTTCAAAAGATCTCCGGGACTGTATTCTCTTTTTTATATTAATATCTTTGACTTTTATTTTGACCTTGATTTTTCAAAAAAGCGAGAAAAAAAGAGGAAAATACTATTTTTTTGGCTGTAATCGGCTGTAGTTTTCTTTGGTTTTTCATTTTTGACTTTCTTTGACTTTGACCTTCTTTGACTTTTGATCTATAATATAGTCACGAAAGTCAAAGATAGTCAAACACGAAAGTGAGGAAATACAGATGTTATTATCAGATAATATTGCAAAGATCATAGAAGAAATGCTTGAAGAGGGCGGCGGTATGCTTGAATTCAAGCGAAACGATCTGGCCAACCGCCTCGGATGTGTACCCAGCCAGATAACCTACGTTATTTCATCCCGCTTTACCCCCGAGAGAGGGTATATAATTGAGAGCCACCGCGGCGGCGGCGGTTACGTGAGAGTGGTAAGAAGAAAGATGGACAAAAATCAGTACCTTATGCACTTCTTCCACGCCATCGGCTCTTCCCTTTCAGAAAAGGAAGCCGAGGTATTCCTCTCTAACCTGGTAGGTCACGGAGTACTGACCGACAGAGAAAAGGAGCTGATACTGATCACAGTATCCGGCAGCTCACTGTCCGCCCTTTCACCCGAAGCCAGAGGAGTTGTACGCGCCGATATAATGCGACACGTTATACTCACCCTTATGCGATAAAATAAACAAAGAAAGAAAAAGGAGTGTTTAATATGCTGTGTCAGAGATGTAAGAAAAAAGAAGCCAACGTTTTTTACCGTGAAAGTATAAACGGCAAAGAGACCAATTACTCCCTCTGCTCCGACTGTGCCAGAGAGATGGAGGAAAAGGGAGAGATAAAGAGTCACCTTTCCCATTTTGAGTCCTCTCATCAGCCCCAGTCAAACGGATACACCATTGGACTCGGGGACCTTTTCGGCTCGCTTTTCGGTGCGGTGTCTGCCGTTCCCGGTGCAAGAGAGAGTACTCTCGGCAAGCGCTGTTCCCTTTGCGGAGCAAGCTATGCCGATATCTCGAGGGCCGGAAAAGCCGGATGCCCCAAGTGCTACTCGGAATTTTCCGGCGAGTTGTCCGGAACAGTCAACCGTATCCACGGCAATACTGCTCACAGAGGACGTGCCCCCAAGGCATGGAAGGAAAAGCTCGACAGAACGGCTCTCCTTGAGTCGCTGAAAAAAGAGCTGTCAGAGGCTATTAAAAAAGAGGAATTTGAAAAAGCGGCCGAGCTTAGAGACAAAATACGTGCCGTAGAAAGCAGTAACTGAAGGAGGTAGCTACAATGAAATGGTATGAAATGCAGGGCAAGGATAAGGACGTAGTGATCTCATCCCGTGTCCGTCTGGCGAGAAATATAGACGGTTACCCCTTTCCCTCAAGACTTGACGAAAAGAGTGCTCAGGAGGTGATCTCAAAGGTCAGAGCCGCCTTCGGAGACGCATATACCTATACCGATCTCACCGCACTCACTCCCCTTGAGATCAGGGGATACGTTGAACGGCAGGAGATAAGCCAGGATCTGGCAAATGCAAAGGGGCCTCACGGACTTCTTACCTCTGACAAAAGCGGTGTAAGTGTGATGGTCTGCGAGGAGGATCACATGAGACTCCAGTGTGTAATGAGCGGTCTTGCCTTAAAGGAAGCCTACGAGCTTGTAGCAGAGGCAGATGACGTAGCGGACAGCGCTCTTGATATTGCCTTTGACGAAAAGCTGGGTTATCTGACCCACTGTCCCACCAACCTCGGTACCGGAATGAGAGCATCTGTTATGATGTTTCTCCCTGCTATGACTATGAGCCGTCAGATACAGTCTCTGTCCGCTCAGCTTCAGAAGCTGGGACTTACGGTAAGAGGTATGTACGGTGAAGGCTCGTCAGCTGAGGGATGCATTTATCAGATATCCAACCAGATAACCCTCGGTATAACCGAGGAAGAGACCCTCGACAAGCTGTCAAAGATAATTGACCAGATAGTGGTCAGCGAAAGACAGCTGAGAGAGTCTGTCGGCAAAAACGACGAGCTCTGCGACAGAATCGCAAGAGCGGAAGGCGTTTTCAGATATGCAAAAATGATCTCATCCTCAGAATTTATGAAGCTGTATGCTGATCTGAGGTTGGGAATTTCCACAGATATAACGCAGGGTATCAGCTTTGAAAAGCTGGACAGCCTCCTTGTACGGGTAATGCCGGCAAATCTTATGCTTGAAAGCGAGCAGCTCTCTGCCGATGAAAAGCAGAGGGACAAGCTTCGTGCCGAGAAGATAAGAAGCATTATCGGCTGAGATACCACCCTGACCGATATAACAAAGAAAAGGAGAAAAAATGACCAATAGATTTACTCAAAAAGCACAGAACGCCCTTAGCAATGCCCTTCAGTTCGCATCTGAAATGGGACACAGCTACGTAGGCACAGAGCACATACTCCTCGGTCTCATCAAGGAAAGCGAGGGTGTTGCCGCAAAACTGCTCAGCCAAAGAGGGGCGACTACAGAAAAGCTCAAAGAGCTGATAGCGGAATCGGTGGGTACGGGAGAAGCATCCCGTGTCTCCGCCGCTGATATGACCCCGAGAACCAGAAAGCTCATAGAAATATCCGCCATAGAATCCTCAAGACACGGGGACAGCTACATAGGCACGGAGCATCTCTTGCTGGGCATCCTTGCCGAGCCTGACTGCGTGGCGGTAAAGATCCTTACACAGGCAGGAGTAAGTCTCCGCGATCTCAGACAGGACCTTCTTGAGTTCTTCGGTCATTATCCGTCAGGAGAGAACAGAAGCGATATTTCCTCCTCCGCCACCGAAAGAGAAAACCCAAGAGGACAGAAAAAGCAAAAGAACGATATTCCCGGTGCTCCCACTATCTCGAGCTACGGCAGAGATCTTACCGCCGCCGCAAGAGAGGGACGCATAGACCCCATCATCGGCCGTGACGAGGAGATGGAGAGAGTCATACAGATACTCTCAAGACGGCAGAAAAACAATCCCTGTCTTATCGGTGAGCCCGGTGTAGGTAAGACCGCAGTAGTGGAAGGACTTGCTCAGAAGATAGTTGAGGGCAACGTTCCCGAGACACTCAAGGGCAAGACGGTCGTCACCCTCGATATTCCTTCAATGATAGCAGGTGCAAAATACCGCGGCGAGTTTGAGGAGCGTCTTAAGAGTGTTATGGAGGAGGCTCAGAAGAATCCTTCCATCATACTCTTTATAGACGAGTTCCACACTCTTGTGGGTGCAGGTGCGGCAGAGGGTGCTATAGACGCGGCCAATATCCTCAAGCCCGCTCTTTCAAGAGGTGAGATACAGATAATCGGTGCCACCACCATCAGCGAGTACCGCAAAAACATCGAAAAGGATGCCGCACTTGAAAGAAGATTTCAGTCGGTATCGGTAGGAGAGCCCACCCCCGCAGAGGCGGTAGAGATACTGAAAGGACTCCGCGGCAAATACGAGGCTCACCACAAGCTGAAGATTTCCGACGAAGCTATCGAAGCGGCTGTTTCCCTTTCCGTTCGTTATATCAGCGACAGATTTCTGCCGGACAAGGCAATAGATCTTATCGACGAGGCGGCATCAAAGCTCCGCATTTCCGCACTTACCTCTCCTCCCGATCTTAAAGCACTTGAGGATAAGGCGGCTGAAATTACCAGAAACAAGGAAGAAGCCATCAGAGCCCAGGACTTTGAGGGCGCGGCAAAGCTGAGAGACGAGGAAAAGGTAGCTAAGGAGAAATACGAGGAAGAAAAGAAAGCCTGGGAAGAAAAGCAGGGCGGCAAAGATCTTGTAGTAAACGAGACGCACATTGCGGACATCGTTACTGCGTGGACAAAGATCCCCGTACAGAAGCTTCTTGAAGAAGAGAGCGAAAAGCTTCTCCGTCTTGACAGTATACTCCACGAAAGGATAATCGGTCAGGACGATGCGGTTGACGCTATCGCAAGAGCAATAAAGAGAGGCAGGATCGGACTCAAGAACCCGAAGAGACCTATCGGCTCGTTTATTTTCCTCGGTCCTACCGGCGTAGGTAAAACAGAGCTTACCAAGGCTCTGGCCGACGTAATGTTCGGAGATGAGAACGCAATGGTAAGAATAGATATGTCCGAGTATATGGAAAAGCACTCGGTATCCAAGCTTATCGGCTCTCCTCCCGGCTACGTAGGCTTTGAGGAAGGCGGTCAGCTCACCGAAAAGATCCGCCGCCACCCATATTCGGTGGTGCTCTTTGATGAGATAGAAAAGGCTCATCCCGACGTATTCAACATTCTTCTGCAGATACTTGAGGACGGTATACTCACCGATTCTCAGGGACGCAGAGTAGACTTCAAAAACACCGTCATCATTATGACCTCAAACGTAGGTGCAGAGGGTATGACAGTAAAGAAAAGCTCTCTCGGATTTGCCCCCTCCGACAGCACCGACAGTGAAAAGGACTCGGTACGCGAGGGGGTCATGACGGCGCTTAAAGCCACCTTCCGTCCGGAATTTCTCAACCGTCTTGATGAGATAATCGTATTTAACAAGCTCACTGAAAAGGATATTGAGGCCATAACCCGCATTATGTTAAAGGAGCTTACCGCGCGCATTGAATCGCTGGGTGTAAATATCACCTTCAGCGACGAGGCAGTAGCACTTCTTGCAAAAGAAGGCTTTGACCCTGTGTACGGTGCCCGTCCCCTACGCCGTGCCATAACGAGAAAGATAGAAGACTCATTCTCAGGTGAAATGCTGGAGGGCAAGATAAAAGCGGGCGACTCTGTTACCGCAAAAGTAAAGGACGGAGCGATAATCTACGAAAAATAAAATGTTCTGACAAACAAACAAAAAGAGTGTCCCAAGCGAGACACTCTTTTTTTATTGTTTGACTAAAATTACTGCTCTTTAGACTTCTTCTTTGAAAGAAGGATATTAACGATGATACCAAGGATAAGAGCGCAAGCAATAGCGGTAATGGTTACCTTACCGATAGCCATTGCCATACCGCCGATACCGGTAATAAGAATAACGGAGGTAGTGAAGAGATTTGCGTTGTCCTCAAGGTCAACCTTCTGGATCATCTTAAGACCGGATACCGCAATGAAACCGTAAAGGGTGATACATACGCCGCCCATTACGCAACCGGGAATGGAGTCAAGGAATGCAACGAAGGGAGAGATGAAGGAGATAAGTGCAGTCATAATAGCTGCAGCAGTAATGGTAACAACAGATGCATTCTTGGTGATAGCTACGCAGCCAACAGACTCACCGTAGGTAGTGTTGGGACAGCCGCCGAAGATAGCACCGACAAAAGAGCCGATACCGTCACCGAGAAGAGTTCTGTGGAGACCGGGATCCTCAAGAAGATCGGAACCGATGATAGAAGAAAGGTTCTTGTGGTCAGCTATATGCTCTGCGAATACAACGAATGCAACGGGAACGTATGCAACTGCAACGGTTGCAAGGTAAGATGCATTGAAATCACCAACGCCCTTGAATGCGTTAATAAAAGTGAACTCAGGGAGTGCAATGAAGGTACTGAGGTTAACACCTTCAGCAACGAGAGCCTTAAAGGGAGCGAAATCAATTATCATAAGAGCAGTGTTACCTGTAGCTATACCGATAAAGGTAAAGATAAGGCCGACAGCATAACCTGCAAGAATACCGATTATGAAGGGGATAAGTCTCATCATCTTCTTACCGTAGGTGGAAACGAGAATAACAACAAGAAGAGTAACTATAGCGCAAATAAAGGATACCCAGATGTTGCCGGTCATGATGAATGAACCGTTGGAATCCTGAGGACCGTAGGAGAATACGTCCTTAACTGCTGCGCCTGCAAGAGAGAGACCGATGAGAGAACAGTGGGACCGATAACTACGGGAGGCATAAGCTTGTTGATCCACTTAACGCCTGCTATCTTAACGATGATAGCGATAACTACGTAAACGAGGCCTGCGAATGCGGCACCGATAATAAGGCCGAGATAGCCGAGAGCACCGTTACCGACTGCGCCTGCAAATGCTGCAAGCATAGAGCCGATGAATGCGAAAGAAGAACCGAGGAAAACAGGGCTTCTGAATTTGGTAAAGAGCTGATAAACGATGGTACCGATACCTGCGCCGAAAAGAGCCGCAGATGCAGTCATACCGTTACCTACGATAGCGGGAACGGCAATGGTTGCCGCCATGATCGCAAGTACCTGCTGGAAAGCGAAGATAAGGAGCTGACCGAATTTCGGCTTGTCCTTGACGTTGTACACAAGATTCATTTGTGTCCCTCCAAAGATTGTGATAGATTTAGGAGATCCGAGATGATTACGGTATAAAAGCTCGTCGAGATGTGTATATGATTTTTCCATCTGCGAAAAATTCTTATACCAACCTAAGACAAATCATACCCCTTTTTCTGTGAAAAGTCAACATTAAACACCAAAATACACGGATTGTTAACTTTTTTTGTTGAAATCGACAGAATTCTGACATCAAAAACGAGCATTTCCCCCAAAAAGGGGTGCCGCACTAAGCGGACACCCCACAAATATTTTCGAAGTTTTTCTTCTTTATAAAAACAGAGGTCTCAGCTGTTTTCCCTCTCTCTGCATAGAGAGACATTTTGGCAGAAGCTCAAATTCCGCCACGAGAGAATGCGGCTTTTTTACTACGTCATCCTGCCGCATAGGGACGAAATAGACGTTCTTTTTCTGAAGCAATGCGGCAATGTTTGAAAGATTAGCTGATAGAGCATCATTTGACGCAAGGGCTATCATCACCGGTCTGTCGGCTCTCATAGTAGCCTTTGCCGCCATAGTAACCGAGGTATCAGTTATTCCGGAAGCGAGCTTGGCAATGGTATTACCGGTACATGGAGAGATTATCAACGCCTCAAGAGGTATGCTCGGTCCCAGCGGCTCTGCCGCACCGATCGTTCTTACCACCTCTCTCCCGGTTATCTCTTCAAGTTCTCTCACGAGATCATCCGCTTTACCGAATCGAGTATCCGTGCTCCCTACCGCAGGGCTGATTATCGGAAGAATATCCTCACCGCTGTTCTTCAGCTCTTTCAGTATCCTAAGAGACCTTGCGTGGGTACAGAATGAACCGCACAACGCGTATCCTATCATGTAATTACACCTTCTTTTTTCATACAGTTTATTACAGTTTCATATATTGAGATCCCCGCACTGACGGGACAGGTCCTGCCGGGCAGGGAAACCGCGCGTATCATTTTCACGCCTGCCGCTTCTGCGGCGCTTACGTCCGCGCCGAAGGGGGCAGAAGAAAGGTCAACGAAGAGGATTCCGCCAAGCCCTGTAAGTATTTTTTCTGTAAAAAGCCTAACGGGAACCGTATTGAATATGCAATCGTATTCCCCGCCGATACCGTCAAGTCCGGATGCGTCGTTGTATGTACACATTCCCTTGCAAACAGCTTCGGCAAGGTCACTCTCCCTCCTTGCGGCAACAGTTACCCTGACACCCAGCTTTTTAAGAAGCTCTGCCGTAGCCTTTCCTACCCTGCCGTATCCCACCACCAGCGCTCTGCTGCCGAAAAGAGTAACCGGCAATTCATTCACCGCAATTCCGACAGCACCCTCTGCGGTCTGATAGGCATTCTTTATCTTAAAAGCCTCATCCTCGTAATAGTCTCTGAAGCAGATGCCTTTTTCCTTTAACATACACATAATGTCACAAGGGATCTTGCCCCCGTATACTTTTGCCGTCTCAGGTATATCGTCAACAAGTCTTGTCAGCCGCAGCTCTCCCCCCTCTCCGGAATCGGGAGCAAAAAGCCGTACCCCGTCCTGAGACAGGGGCAGAGGCAGTATCACCGCAGATGCACCGCGGAGGGCATCCTCGTGAGAGGTACACCTTACCCCGCCGCCGGAGCAAATGGCGTTTCCCCATACCGCACACTCAAATCCGTCTGCCGCTGCCGCGTCCGCAACTGCACTCAACCGTCTGTCACCGCCTATTACGGCTATCTTTATATCGCTAAACATATATATCCTCACCCCATAATCAAATAGCGTACCGCAATACTTTTATACTAAATGATATGCGGTTGTGGGAACTTTTGACAGAGCCCGCACTCCATGCTCTATTGACAATCAGCGCAAATTATTGTATTATTTATCTGACCTTATTACTGTTTTTCAGGGAGGTATACGATATGAAGCTACCGGAGCTGCTCTGCCCCGCAGGCAACCCCGAAAAGCTCCGCGCCGCAATTGACTACGGAGCGGATGCAGTATATTTTGCAGGAAACGTATTCGGTATGCGTGCCGCCGCTGACAATTTCACCACTGAGGAAATCAAGGCCGGTGCCGATTATGCCCACAGATACGGCGGAAAAGCTTACCTTACCGTAAACGTTATGCCACACGAGAATGAATATCCGGAGCTATACGACTATATAGATGAGATAAAGGATACAGGTATTGATGCCGCTATAGTGGCGGACCTGGGTGTTATCTCTCTTTTCAGAGAGAAGGCCCCTCACATCCCCCTTCACATCTCGACCCAGGCAAACGTTGTCAGCTCTGCCGCCTGCCGCGCCTATGCCGCTCTGGGTGCGGAAAGAATAGTCCTTGCACGTGAGCTTACTCTAAACGAGATAAAAAAGATAAAAAGCGAGATACCCGACGGCCTTGAGCTTGAAACCTTTATACACGGGTCAATGTGTATTTCGAACAGCGGCCGCTGTCTTATCTCAAACCACTTTACCGGCAGAGATGCAAACCGCGGTATGTGTGCACAGCCCTGCCGCTGGGAATACAGGATCGCCGAGGTAAAACGACCCGACGATATCCTTACGGTGGAGGAGGACACTCTCACGGGCGAGAGCTTTATTATGAGCTCAAAGGATCTGTGTATGATAGAGCATATCCCCGAGCTTGTGCTCTCGGGAATAGACAGCCTAAAAATAGAGGGCAGAATGAAGAGTGCCTACTATACCGCAGTCGTGGCAAACACCTACCGAATGGCTCTTGACAGATATGCACGTGATCCCGAGAGTTATGTGTGTGACCCCGAGTGGCTCCGCGAGCTTTCAAGCGTCAGCCACAGAGAATATGCCACCGGCTTTTATTTCGACCGTCCGGGCGAGGAAGCACAGACTGTCACCGAGGGCGGATATATCAGAGAAAAGGCATATCTTGCGGTGGCCTCCACCGACTCCGACTCATCAGGCATCGCTACCTTTGTTCAGAGGAACAAATTCTCGGTGGGGGATACCGCCGAGGTCATCTCTCCCGGCAGATGCGGCAGACCCTTTACCGTCACGGAAATGTATGACGATAAGGGAGAGCCTATAGTCTCTGCCCCCCATCCTCAGATGTCGGTAGGAGTAAAGGTACCCTTTGAGATAAAAGCAGGGGACATCCTCAGACAGAACTAAGAATTTGAAAGGGATTTTATAATATGACAGAAATGCTTCTTGCGATATTTCTCGGTATCGTGGAAGGTATAACCGAGTGGTTGCCTATAAGCAGTACCGGACATATGATCCTGTTCAATCGCTTTTTGGGTTCAGACGAAGGCTTCCTCTCCACAGATGTATTTCTCTATGTAATACAGCTGGGTGCCATAATGGCGATCGTTACCCTGTATTTCAAAAAGCTGAATCCCTTCTCTCCTTCAAAGTCGAAGGAAGAAAAAAAGGATACCTTCAATATGTGGGGAAAGGTCATTATTGCCTGCCTCCCCGCCGCTGTCATCGGGCTACTGCTCAATGATCTTGCAGACCGGTTTGAAAACGAGTACGTTATAAGCGCAACACTCATAATCTACGGTATTGCATTTATCATAGCCGAAAAAAGAAAACGCGCGGCAAAATATACGTCAATATCCGCTGTCAGCTATACCACCGCAATTCTGATAGGCATATTCCAGGTGCTGTCCATAATCCCCGGCACGTCACGCTCGGGTGCTACCATTCTCGGCGCCATTCTTATCGGCTGTTCCCGTGAGATCGCCGCCGAGTTTTCCTTTTTCCTTGCTATCCCCGTTATGTTCGGGGTAAGCTTTCTTAAACTGGTCACCTACGACGGAGTCATCACTCCATCACAGTGGCTGGTGCTCGGAATAGCAATGGCAGTAGCTTACGCTGTGTCTATGGTCTCGGTAAAATTCCTGACGGGATACGTAAAAAAGCACGATTTTACCGTGTTTGGCTGGTACCGTATTGCACTTGGTCTTTTAGTTATCCTTCTGACCGTCATCCTGCCCCGTATAACGGCATAATGAGTTACACATAAAACGCTTCCCTTATTTCTGCGGGAGGCGTTTTTAATTTTTTTGATTAAAAGGGCAAATTGTGACGAAAAATTAACAATTCATTATTGATAATACAGACAAAATATGGTATATTAAATGATGTAGTATTTTCAGAAAAAATTTATATTTTATAAAAGAGGTCAAATTATGTACAACAAGAAAACTATTGAAGACATTGACGTAAAAGGCAAGCGCGTCTTTGCCCGCTGCGACTTCAACGTGCCGATCGCTGACGGCAAGATCACCGATGACAAGAGAATCGTTGAGGCTCTCCCCACCATCAAGTACCTTGCTTCTCAGGGTGCTCGCGTGATCCTTTCCTCCCATATGGGCAGACCTAAGGGCGAGTTCAATATGAAGTACTCTCTTGCTCCTATCGCTGAGCGCCTCTCCGAGCTTCTCGGTAAGAAGGTAGAGCTTGCAGCAGACGTTATCGGTCCCGATGCAAAGGCTAAGGCCGCTGCTCTTAATGACGGCGACGTTATGCTCATCGAGAACGTTCGTTTCCACGCTGAAGAGGAGAAGAACGACCCCGCATTTGCAAAAGAGCTTGCTTCCATGGCTGACATTTTCGTAAACGACGCATTCGGTACCGCTCACCGTGCACACGCATCTACCGCAGGTGTTGCAGATTACCTTCCCTCTGTTTGCGGTTACCTCATTCAGAAGGAGATCAGCATCATGGGCGGCGCTCTCGCTGATCCCAAGCGTCCCTTCGTTGCTATCCTCGGCGGTGCTAAAGTATCCGATAAGATCGGTGTTATCACCAACCTTCTTGACAAGGTAGACACCCTCATCATCGGCGGTGCAATGGCATACACCTTCAACAAGGCTCTCGGCTACGATATAGCTGATTCTCTCTGCGAGGATGACAAGCTTGAGCTTGCTAAGGAGCTTATGGCTGCAGCTAAGACCAAGGGTGTTAACTTCCTTCTCCCTGTTGACAACCACGCAGGCGACAAGTACGATCCCGACTGTAACGATATTTACGTTGATTCCGATAACATTCCCGCAGGCTATATGGGTCTTGACATCGGTCCCAGAACCGAAAAGCTCTTCGCTGACGCTATAAAGGGCGCAGGCACCGTTGTTTGGAACGGTCCTATGGGCGTGTCCGAGTGGGATAAGTTCGCATCCGGTACCCGCGCTATCGCAACCGCAGTTGCTGAGAGCGGCGCTATCTCCATCATCGGCGGCGGTGACTCCGCAGCGGCTATCGAGCTTCTCGGCTTTGCTGACAAGATGACCCACATCTCCACCGGCGGCGGTGCATCCCTTGAGTTCCTTGAGGGCCGTGAGCTTCCCGGTATTGCTTGCCTTCTTGACAAATAATTATAATTAACATCGAAAGGTCGGTTTAGCAAAATGAATAAAGCAACCAGAAAAACAGTTATTGCCGGCAACTGGAAGATGAATATGACTCCCAGCGCCGCTGCTGCTCTCATCTCCGAGCTTGCTCCCAAAGTAGCAGGTAAGGACGAGTGCGATATAGTTCTTTGCGTTCCCTTCGTTGATATCGACGCCGCTATCAAGGCTGCTGCCGGTACCAATATAAAGATCGGTGCACAGAACGTTCACTTCAAGGAAAGCGGTGCTTACACCGGTGAGATCTCTGCGGCTATGCTCTGCGAGACCGGTGTTGAGTACGTTATCATCGGTCACAGCGAACGCCGTCAGTATTTCGGCGAGACCGACGAGACCGTTAACCTTCGCACCAAGGCTGCTCTTGCGGCAGGTCTTAAGGTAATCCTTTGTCTCGGAGAGCTTCTTGAGGCCCGCCAGAGCGGTATCACCGAGGAGATCGTTTCTATGCAGACCAAGCTTGATCTTGCAGGTCTCACTAAAGAGGATCTCAAGAACGTTATCATCGCATACGAGCCCGTATGGGCTATCGGAACCGGTCTCACCGCTACTCCCGAGCAGGCTGACGAGGCTTGCGGCGTTATCCGCAGTGTAGTAGAAGGTCTGTACGATAAGGAGACTGCAGAGGCTCTTACCATTCAGTATGGCGGTTCAATGAACGACAGCAACGCAAAAGAACTTCTCGCTAAGGTAAACGTTGACGGCGGTCTTATCGGCGGCGCATCTCTTAAAGCTGACGCATTCGCGGCAATCGTTGATGCGGCTCAGTAATAATCATTAAGAAATAAAAAACAACGGCATGGAGGATTGCCACTATGATAAGAGAAATGATCAAAAGTTATTTTAAAGTATCGAAGCGGCATTTGAGCATCGTTTTAATTTTTGCGATGCTTATTTCCATGCCGTTGTTTACAGTAAGAACCAACGCGCAGGAAACTGTATCCGATGCGGTCACGTCAGTTTCCATTATGAAAAATAAGGAAAAGATAGAAATCCTCGCAACACTTACCGACTCATATCTTTCCGACCGCAAAGGCGAACCGATATATCTTTTTGAGCTTCCCCCATATCAGAACATATCGGAACTCTCCGATTATCAGCCGATAGATGAGATAAAAGCAAGCGCAAAGATGACATTTGAAGTTTCTCTTTCCGCCGGAACGAGAACAAGAATTTCATCAAGCTTTGTTATCGCGTACAAAAACCAAGACGGAAGCTATACTCCTCTCGGAAATCCCATATATATAAGCAATCCCGAAATAATCGCGGTCAATTCATATGTATCACCCACCGCATTTTCCAAAAAAGGTCTCATTATAACCGATGCAACCGACGCGGAAATGCTCGGTGTCGCAAATACCATTATCACTCTGCCGATAAACGAATATTTTCTCGAAAACAGCAGCTCCGATACGGTATCAT
>JAFQUL010000093.1 GCA_017408535.1 Clostridia bacterium | reverse complement strand
GATATTTCCGGCAGCCGCGCCGCGCTGGTCTGCTTTATTTACTCGCTTCGCTCGTAAATATCACAATAACACTTCGTGTTCTTGCTTCGCCTTGCGGCTCGTTCCGCCACATCCGCATATTAACTTGTTCATGTTATTTTTTACACGGAACATCTCTCCGTGGGATATTTCCGGCAGCCGCGCCGCGCTGGTCTGCTTTATTTACTCGCTTCGCTCGTAAATATCACAAGAACACTTCGTGTTCTTGCTTCGCCTTGCGGCTCGTTCCGCCACATCCGCATATTAAGTAACAAAACGTTCGCTCTGTCACCTGATTATAATATCATATTTTCACCCTTTTGTCAAGTGAAATCTGTCTCTCTTTTTCGTCAAAGAGCGCGGGCGAGGTCAAATGCCGGCTTGCTCGAGGCAAGGACGTTTATTCCCTCTGTTTTTGCACGGCTGAGTGCCGCCTCGTCAAGCTCTGCACCCTCGGCAAGGATAACGCAGGCAACGTCAGAAAGAGATGCTACCGCTATGACGTTTACGTTGGTCATTACCGTGATCCAGGCGCCGCCCTCCGGGGCTCTGCCCATTACCCAGCTGAGAAGGTCTCCCACATATCCGGCTGTGATCTCTCTGTCAGGGTCGCCGATATTTATCTTTTCAAGGCCCAGGCGCTCTGCCAGAGCCGAAACGGTTATCTTTTCCATAGTCTATCCTCTCCTTTTATTCTCCTGCGGAAAGTCTCTCCTTGCCCCTTCTCCATACTCCCGAGCCGGCAAAGCCCGCCACTGCTCCAAGTGCCGCAGCTCCTGTAAAAGCAATGATAGTAGCCGTCCAGCCGAGGTTCTCGGAAATAAAGCCGATGGCTATTCCCGACAGTGCCGCCGCACCGTAGGAAAATGCGTTGAGCAGTCCGGTAACAGAGGACGCACGTCCTATCTTACCGAAGCATAGAGGTATGAAGGTCAGGTAAAGGGTATTTACACCCAGCATAAGCGAGATGACCGCACCGATAAGCACTACCGACACTACCATAAGTGCAACTCTTGCACCGTCCCCCATAGCGGAGGTATCCAGCGTTGTCAGAAGGGTTATAGGGATCATCAGCACCGTTGAAATACCGAAAAGCACGCCGCTGGTAAGCATTTCGTTACAGCGGAAGAACCTGCTGTACATCCACTTGGCAAAGTATACACCTACCAGGCTGATTATCGGCAGTACTGCGGTAAGCAGAGAGGCAAGCGCCTCTGTTGCACCGAAGGCGGAGGTGATAAAGGTAGGCACCCAGGACTCAAGACCGTCCTTGAGGATACCGTTAAAGAGTATGCCCACGGCGGTAAAGGACACGCCGAAGGAAATGATGATCCCCACTACCGAATGATGTCCGTGGTTCTTTTCCTCTGCCGCAGTGTTTTTACGGATATTCTCACGGTTTATCTTCTCTATCTCTGAAATGAATCCGCGTATCATTCTGACACCCAGGCGGAAAATGACAGCCGCCGCTATCAGTATACAGCCGCATACGATAAACGCCGCTCTCCAGCCAACGGTTTTGAGCATCAGTGAGCAGATAAGATAAGAGGTGACCGTACCTACCGGGATGGTTGCGGATATATGGGTACCTGCAAGGGTACGGTGCTCGTCCGGCAGCCACTCCGCCATACAGCGGATGACCGGTGACCAGAGCATTGAGCAAAATACTCCGCACATACACCAAAGGACGATAAACAGCCCCGGGAAGTAATTCAGACCCATGATAACGTTGACGCATCCCGCACCCATAAGGCCGAGGGATATCATATTTTTCGGAGAAAAACGGTCGCCCAGCATTCCGTTTACCATCTGCCCCGTGGCATAAGCCGCGAGGAAAGCGGTAAGTATGGCGCCGCCGTAGGTCTTATCGATTATTCCCTCTCCTATCATGGCGTTCATACAGGCGCCAAAGTTCTTTCTGCCTACGTATATTGCCGCATAGGCAAAAAAGCAGAGGGCAAACACCTTATGTGAGTTGCGTTTCAAATATGCTGCGTTCATGGTCGTTAATCGCTCCGGGATAGTTATCTTTCTTTTTTTACAGTTTGACCGTTACCTTAACGGGATAGTGGTCGGAGAGGAACATTCCGTCTCTCTTACGGCGTTGTGTCACTCTCTCCGCCGAGCCGGGGACTATCTCGGCATCGGTAAAGATATAGTCTATTTTAGTCTTGATGAGGCTCTCTCTCTCATACTCGTGATATGTATAGTCAAGGCCTGCGGTGGCATCGGTGAGCTTTATCGGCTCATACTTGTTTATCGCCTCGATAGCCATAGAATCGGGAGTACAGTTAAAGTCGCCCATAAGTGCTATCGGGTACTTCATAAGTTCAGCATCACGGCGGATGCGGTCAAGTATCAGATAAATACCGTAGGCAGAGAGTCTCTCGTCCTTTACGTGATAAACGTGAGAGTTATACACTCTTATGGCATCTCTCACGCCCTCCCCCCGCGGAAGCAGGGTAGCGGTAGTACAGATCCTGGGCATCCACACTCCGTGAGGACGGGAATCCGGCACACCGGGGGTGGGAGACAGCCAGAAGGTGTCATAGGAAAGCAGGTCGAACTTATCCTTTCTGTAAAGGATACAGCAGGCCTCCCCCTCGTAATCGGCATTTCTGCCCATACCGACAATGCCGTACTGAGCGGAAAGGCTGTCTGTAAGATAGCGTCTGGTAGGAGGCTGTACCTCCTGCAGACCGATAATGTCCGCACCGCAGTCTCTGAGAAACTCAATAACGTAGCTGATGCGGTAGGGATACAGCTGATACTCGCCGTCCCTGTGTGAGTTTATCCTGGTGTTATACGACATCAGGGTTATATTCTGATCCATTTCTCTCTCCTCCTTATACTAAAACGTCGACCTTGACGGGGTAATGATCGGAGAGGAACATTCCGTCGCTCTCACGGCGGAGAGTAACTCTCCGTGAGGAGACGGGATCATACTCGAGATCGGTAAATATGTAGTCTATCTTGGTCTTTTCAAGACGGGGATTTTCATACTCGTGATAGGTATAGCCGAGGGCGGCGGTAGCGTCCTTCAGCTTTACCGTAGGATATTTACGCAGTGAGGAAAGCACGAGAGACCCGGGAGTAGAATTAAAGTCACCCATAAAGATGACGGGATAGCCGGAATACGACTTATCGGCACGTATGCGGTCAAGATTGGTATAGAGCCCGTAAGCTCTCAGCCACTCGTCGGGAGTGTGGAAAAGATGTGTGTTATATACTCGGATAGGCTTTCTGCCCTCATCATCCCCCTCAAGAGGAAGAAGAGTAACGGTGGTGGTTATTCTGGGGCAGTGCTCCTTTACCGGCTTTGAAGCGGCAACGCCGGGGGTGGGAGACAGCCAGAAGGTATCGAGACCGATAAGGTCAAAGCGGTCACGGCGGTAAGCAATGGGACAGGCCTCGCCATCAAAGTTGCGGCCTCTGCCACTGCCCACAATATGATAGATATCGCCGAGACGCTCTGCCAGCATCTTTACGGTGTCGGGCTCTACCTCCTGGAAGCCGATGATATCGGCCCCGGAGCTTCTGATATATTCTACTGCAAAATCAAATCGCCCGCTGTGAAAGGCATAAAGTCCGTCCCTTTCATTGTTATATCTCAGGTTAAAGGACATGACTGTATATCTGTGCTTCATTTTCTTTTCCTTTTCGGTACGGTCCTTATTACATCAAAGCTCTATATCAAGCTTTATCGGGTAATGGTCAGAGAGGAACATTCCGTCGCTCTCACGGCGGCAGGTGATCTTCTCAACAGACTGAGGATCATACTTTGCATCGGTAAATATGTAGTCGATCTTGGTCTTTACAAGCTCGGGGTTCTCATATTCGTGGTAGGTATAGCCTACGTCTGCGGTAGCATCGGTAAGCTTAAGGGGCTTATAGGTGTAGATAGCCTCCATAGCCTTTGAATCGGGGGTGGAGTTAAAGTCGCCCATAAGCAGTACGGGATAATCCGCCGACTCCTTGTCACGGCGCATTCTCTCAAGCACCACGTAGAGACCGTAGGCACGGAGACGCTCGTCCGGGGTGTGGAAGAGATGGGTGTTATATACTCTGAAGGGAGTTGCATCCTTACCCTTCTCCACCGGAGGAATGAGAGTAACGGTGGTGCATACTCTGCCGGGATAAACGTCTGCGGGGTAAGTATCGTGTACGCCGGGTGTGGGGGACAGCCAGAAGGTGTCGCAGGACAGCAGCTTGAACTTATCGCGGCGGAAAGCGATACAGTTGGACTCGTCTGTAAAATTCTTGAGCCTGCCCAGACCCACAACAAGATATTTGTCGCCGAGAGTCTCCTCAAGCATACGCTGAGTTTTCCCCTCTATTTCCTGAAAGCCGATAACGTCAGGGGCATTTTCTCTGAGATACTCATCTATGTACTCGTATCTGCAGGGGTGGAGCTTATACTGTCCGTCTCCTCCTGTATGGTATCTTGCATTGAAGGTCATTATCGAATATTTTGCCACTTTTTATTCTCCTTTCAGGTAGCGGAAAAGCGCGGGGATGATATCCTCTTTTCCGCAGTCCAGCTCAAGCTCCCCTCCCCCGCAACCGATGGTATCGGGGTAGTGGGAGTCTGAGGACCGTACTATTCTGTAGCCTTGGGTCAAAAGCTCCTCGCTTCCGGTGGGGGAGAGCTCCGCCGCGGTGAACGCCGCCTCCGGCGGGATAGCGCCAAGGATAGCGATAACGCCGTTTGCCTCTTTGTCTATATGTGCGGGGAAGGCGACTCCGCCGAATTTTACTATCAGATCGTCGATATCGTTTATGCTGATATCTCCGGCAACGATGAGCAGCCGCTCCTCCTCGCCGATGACCTCGTCATTCTCATCCATTATCTGCTGTCGGCCGAATATCTCAGCCTTGTTCTTTATCTGCGGGGAATGCTCAGCGACGTAGCGGGAGAATTCAAGAGCGCCCTCAAGCGTCTCAAAGAGGCATACCACGTGGATATCCTCAGAGGTGGTCAGCTCCATTCCCGGCACTGCCGCAATGCCGTACTCCTCTGCCGCCCGAAGAAAGGCGGGGCAGTTAAGGGCGGTATTGTGGTCGGTCAGGGCGATCAGGTCAAGGCCCTCGAGGACCGCCAGACCTGCAACAGTCACCGGGGTCATTGAATCGTCACCGCAGGGGGACAGACAGGAATGAAGGTGCAGGTCGTACCGTATCTTCATAAAAAACCCCCTTCTGTGAGCAGATCATTTTAAGTCTTCTCTTCTGAGATCATTTCTTGGGTGCAAGGCTTCTGAGTGAACTGTCAGCCTTTGATGCATAGAAATCGTAATAGTTGCGGATAGAGCTCTTGCCGTTTGCCACGTTTCTGAGAGAGGTATAGGTAGCGTTCGACACGGTGCTGTATGCACTGCCGTACATATACGCACCGTCATATACCGCAGAGTTGGCAATGGTGTATACGGTATTTATTGACTCGGAATCACGCAGGAAGTAAGACATCTGGTTTTCCGCATAAGCGGTAGCAAGATACTTGTAGGATGCCGCAAAATAAGCGTTTACAAGATAGGATACTCCCTCGGTATTGCTGACATTCTTGGGGATAACGATCACCGGCATATCGGGATCGGCAAGAGTGCGGTAGCTCTTCTGCTCCGCATCCATCTTGGGAACGGGAACTATTCCCCAGTCGTGGCTTGCGGTGGAAAGTGCATTACTTCTTGAAAGAAGCGCCATATAGAAAAGCATCTCGCCGTTTTCAAACTTAGCTTCGGGATCATCACCGGTCCACTGAGTCTTAAGGCCGAACAGTTCCTTGATCTTATCAAGGAAGGCTGTACTGCTGTCAGTAGGAACGGTAACAGTGGGTGCTGCGCCGTATGCGCTGGTAAGCATATTAAATCCGCCGCCTGCGTAAAGCACGTCGGCATAGTTGGAATCGGTAAAGCAATGGAGAGCCAGCTCCTCTATTCCGTGCTCAAAAGAGGAGACTGTAGACATATACTCAAGGTATTTATCAAAGGTCCACGCACCTGAGTCCACAAGAGTATAGGGAGACTCAAGGCCTGCCTTCTTAATAAGATTCTTGTTAAAATAAATACCGTAGAGATAATCGGGGTCGTTTGTAGCGTCGCCGATAATGGCATACAGCTCTCCGCCGCCGGATGTCTGCATTGCGTTGTAGTCAAAGTAGGGCTGCTCTGCGTAGTTGCAGTTCAGAGTGGTAACGTCAAGAAGTGTGCCTTCTATAGCCAGCTTTCCCACAAGACGCTGGGGAACTACCACCATCTCGGCATAGCTCTCCCCTGCCTTTACCGCTCTCTTGAGCTCGTCTATAAAGAGCGCCTCGTTATCGGTGTCCTCGGTATTGCCGGGAACCTCTGAGTAAGTGAGGGTAACATTTGCCGCATCCTGTACTGCGGTATTTCTCTTACCGCGGTTAAGGCTGATTATAGTGCCTGCGGAGGATGCATTGACTCCGCCCAGCTTCTCGGCGCCGATACCTTTGATGATGACCTCGCCGCCGCCGAAATCATAGGGATCAAGAGCGGCAAGATATTCACCCGACTGCTCGATATAATCAAGAGTGGGGGATTTGTCGATGATGGGACCGGTCACCTCGGTTGCGGGAGGTGCGGTGGTGTCTGCGGGAACGGTAACGTCGTCTTCCCTGTCATTGATGATGATAATTCCGCAGGAGGACATAGCTGTTGCAACGCAAAGAAGCAAAGCTACAAGCGCCATAAGTCTGGCTGCAATTTCTTTTCTGTTTTTCACGGATAAGTTCTCCTTTCGGCCTAAGGCCTCACTGTGCCTTTTTCTCGGCGGCTACGATAAAGCCGTCTACGTTGTTGCCAGAGAGAGTGTATTCTCCCTCGGTTGGAATATATACCTCGGTGGCTCCGCTGTCGGAGGCGGGAATAAAGTACATCTCCCACAGCTGCTCGCTGTCGTCTCTGAATTCAAGATGCTCTCCGTCAAAGGGATAGCTTCTGAGAAGGGCTATGTATTCCTCAAGACAGAGGTCATTTGAATACATATAATATGCGTGGGGCTTGCCCACATATCTGAAATGCCACTCCTCGTTGGGGATACCGGTTATATCCTCCTTGTGGTCGGCGTACCTGCGGATAAAGCCATAGGTATGAGAGGCGTGGTAAAACCAGGTGAAGTCAGGGTCTTTATCAAAGGTCATAGACACACCGTCATCGGTATACACCGACATATCAAGTGCGTAGCCGGTGTGATGCTCGCTGTAGCCGGGGTCCTGAACGTAGGCATCGGCATAAGCCTCTCCGTACAGCTCTTTTCTCGACTGATAAATATCCTGCTGCTCCTTATAGTCACGGTAGCCGCTGTTGACGATAACGTCACGTCTGTTCATAACGGAGGAAAACTCTGCGAGCATATCGTTAAATATGCCGAGTATTCTTGCGTCAAGGCGGAGATTATCGTATGCTACCTTATAATCTGAGGTCTTGTTCTCCGAGATGCCGACTATATCCGCATCCTCCGGGAAAACGTACTCGTAGTCTGAGTTGACCAGTATCAGGTCCCCCCGGTGGACCTCATCACGGGAGAGAGAGATAGCCTTATACCCCGGATATTTTTCCCCGGGGCCTCCGCTGTCGGGCGGTGCGGTATTACCCTCTGAATCGGTGGTCACGTAGGAGGTGCCGTCCGATATATTGCTATTCCCCGAGCCTCGGGGAAGAAGTATGATAAGCAGTGCCGCCAAAAATACGGCCACTATCCCGAGAAGCACCCAGATGGGAGCAAGGTTGCTCTGTCTGCGGGGGCGCCGGCGGGATATCTGCCTGAGTATTCTGTCGTCGTTTCTCTTATTCATCTTTCAAAAAAACTCTCGGCGGCAGAACGGACAAGTCCGTGCCTGCCGCCGAGCCGGTTAGTTGTTTGTATTATTTTCAGAGCAGTATAACTCTTTTGAAACTACATCAAACTCTATTAGTGTAGGATGAAATTCTTTTGAAGTTACATCAGACTCTATTAGCGTAGGATGAAATTCTTTTGAAGTTACATCAGACTCTATTAGCGTAGGACGAAATTCTTTTGAAGTTACATCAGACTCTATTAGCGTAGGATGAAATTCTTTTGAAGTTACATCAGACTCTATTAGCGTAGGATGAAATTCTTTTGAAGTTACATCAGACTCTATTAGTGTAGGATGAAATTCTTTTGAAGTTACATCAGACTCTATTAGTGTAGGAAAATGCCCACGGCATTTTTCCAATAATTGATTAAACGTCAAAGACGTTTAATCAATTTAAGGCATCCTTCCTGGAAAGGTTGATTCTGCCCTTCTCATCGGTACCGAGGAACTTAACGGTCATCTCGTCGCCTACAGCACAGATGTCCTCAACCTTCTCAACTCTTGACTTGTCAAGCTTGGAGATGTGTACAAGACCCTCCTTACCGGGAGCGATCTCAACAAAAGCACCGATGGGGATGATCCTGGTAACACGGCCGGTGTAGATCTGGCCTACCTCGGGCTCAAATACGATACCGTCGATAATGGACTTAGCTGCGTAAGCCGCATCACGGTTAACTGCTGCAATATAGATAGTACCGTCATCCTCGATGTCGATCTTGGCGCCGGTGTCAGCAACGATCTTCTGGATGACCTTACCGCCGCTGCCGATAACCTCACGGATCTTGTCGGGGTTGATCTGCATGGTGATCATCTTGGGTGCGTACTCGGAAACGTCAGCTCTGGGAGCGGGGATAGCCGCAAGAATTACCTCGTCAATGATGTAATCGCGTCCCTTGTGAGTTACTGCGAGAGCCTCACGGATGATCTCGGGGGTAAGACCGTCGATCTTAAGGTCCATCTGAATGGAGGTGATACCCTTGTGAGTACCTGCAACCTTAAAGTCCATATCGCCGAAGAAGTCCTCAACGCCCTGGATGTCGATCATAGTCATCCAGCGGTCGCCCTCGGTGATAAGACCGCAGGAGATACCTGCAACGGGAGCCTTTATCGGAACACCTGCATCCATAAGAGCAAGAGTAGAGCCGCAAACGGAAGCCTGAGAGGTAGAACCGTTGGAGCTTACGATCTCAGATACAAGTCTGATAGCATAGGGGAACTCCTCAACAGAGGGAAGAACGGGGTAAAGAGAACGCTCTGCAAGAGCACCGTGACCGATCTCGCGGCGGCCGGGGCTTCTGGAGGACTTAGCGTCACCCACAGAGAAGCCGGGCATATTGTAGTGGTGCATATAGCGCTTGGAAT
>JAFQUL010000092.1 GCA_017408535.1 Clostridia bacterium | reverse complement strand
CGCTGTACGTCTTTCTTATGGCAGGTACTATCGTCATCGACTATGCGGCAGGCTATATTCTTGAAAAGAACAGGCAGAAGGGCAGGCTGATCGTTGCCCTGACGGTGATAGTCAATCTGTTTTTCTTAGGTTTTTTCAAGTATTACGATTTCTTTATCGAAAACCTGCGTCTCATTCCCGGACTGTCCTCTCTTAAGCCTCTGGGACTGACACTACCCATCGGCATATCCTTTTATACCTTCCAGGCCCTGTCCTACGTTATCGACGTATACCGGGGAGATGCAAAGGTACAGAAAAGCCTTGCATCCTTCGGCGCATACGTAACTCTTTTCCCACAGCTGATAGCAGGTCCTATAGTCAGATACAAGGACGTTGACGATCAGCTCAGAGAAAGAGAGCACAGCGTCAGCCTCTTTGCCTCCGGTCTCAGAACCCTTATTGCCGGTCTCTCGAAAAAGGTGCTCCTTGCCAATACCGCAGGAGCAATGTGGGATACCTTCTCCGCTCTTCCTCAGAATGAAAGGACGGTTTTCGGCGCGTGGCTGGGAATAATCTTCTATTCCTTCCAGCTGTATTTCGACTTTTCCGGATATTCCGATATGGCTATAGGTCTCGGAAAGATGTTGGGCTTTAAGTTCCTTGAGAACTTTAATTATCCCTATATCTCCCGCAGTATTACCGATTTCTGGCGGCGGTGGCATATCTCCCTCTCATCCTGGTTCAGAGAATATCTGTATATTCCTCTGGGGGGCAACAGACACGGTACTCTCGCCACCTACAGAAATCTTTTTATCGTATGGCTCTCCACCGGCTTTTGGCACGGTGCAAGCTGGAACTATCTCCTTTGGGGACTTTACTACTTCATCCTGCTTGCCTGCGAAAAGGCCTTCCTCTTAAAGCTTCTCTCCCGACTGCCGAGGGCTCTGGGACATATCTACTCGCTGTTCTTTATCGTTATCGGCTGGCTGCTGTTCGTGTCTGAGGACATCGGGGCAGGCTTCGTGTATCTCGGTAATATGTTCGGACAGGGTGTGGGCGCAGGACTCGCCGGCGGCGGATTCTTATACCAGCTTCTGCGTAATCTTCCCTTTATCCTTATTCTCGCCGTTGCCTCTACTCCTCTGCCGAAGAAGCTGTTCTGGAAGCTTTACGGCAGATCAAGTGCATTCAGATGGATCGGTACTGCGGTGGCAGCGGCTTTGGCAGTGATTTGCGTGGCTTTCCTTGTGGACAGCACCTATAATCCCTTCCTGTATTTCAGATTTTAGAGAAAGGAGACGGTTAAATGTCAAAAGAACAGATAAGCGAGCAGGACCGTCTGCTTTCCCTTCAAAAGGAGCTTTCGGGAAGCTCAAAAGGCTCTGATATCGCCCTCATTGCCCTTTTTCTTGCTATCATCTTCGGACTTGCGGTTGCGTTTTTCATTATCCCCGACAAAAGCTTTTCAGAAGAGGAAAACCGGGCACTTCAGGGTGCTCCCGCCCTTTCCTCCCCCGGAAAATTTGCCGACAGACTGATCTCCGGCAAATTCACTTCTGAAGTAGCAGAGTACTATGCCGACCAGTTTCCCCTCCGCGATTCCTTTGTGGGACTTAAGGCGGCGGTGGTGTTGGGGCTGGGCGGACGTGAGAACAACTCGGTCATTTCAGCCGAAGGCGGCAGACTTGCAGAGCTGCCGAAGAGCTTTTCTCCCGATACGGTAAAGAGAAACACCGATATTCTCAGCCGCTTCGGAGAAGAGATAAAGAAAAGCGGTGCGGAGCTGACAGTGCTTGCGGCCCCCCGCTCGGCTGACGTGTTTGAGAGCTTTATTTCCTCTCCCCGCCCGCTGATCTACACCGAAGAAACGCGGCAGGCCATCACAAGCGGCCTCAGCGGCACAGAGCTTATCGACCTGTATGATATCCTTGCCCCCGGTGTGGCGGCAGGAGAATACCTCTACTACCGCACCGACCACCACTGGACGACTCTTGGCGCATATTACGGATACTGTAGTCTCGTAGAGTCAATGGGTATCACTCCGTATTCCCTTGAGGATTTCACCCCCGAGACGGTGTCAGAGGAGTTTTACGGCACAGCCTGGTCAAAGGCAGGCATGAAGTGGATAGCTCCCGACCGTATGCAGTTCTTCCGCTATGAGGCGGACGGGCTCTTCACCACCGTTCTTGAAGGAAAGGCTGACAGTGCCTTTGACGGCTTTTACGATGAAAGCTATCTTCAGAAAAAGGACAAATACGCGGCATTTCTCTCCGGCAATAACGGCAGAGTGACCGTCACCCTTGACCACGGGCATGACGCGGGTAAGCCGAGAGAGAAGATACTCATTATAAAGGACAGCTTCGCCCACTCTATGGTGCCCTTTCTCGCACGGCATTTTGATCTTGAGATAATTGACCTGAGATATTATAAGGAGCCGGTCAGCGAGCTTATCAGGGAAAACGGCATTTCCCGCGTGATAGCGATATATAACTACGACAGCTTCGTTACCGAAAACTCCTTTAATATCCTGCGTATCTCTTTTGAAGAGTAATTACCAAAAATTAAGGGGTTACAAAAATCCCCCCTTTTGACTATAATAGATAGTAGTAGCTATCTGTTATGTCAGGGGGGATTTTTTATTATGGATATGATCGTCATAAGCGACAGCAAGCTGAAGATCATGCTTACGCCGGGGGATATGCGGCGGCTTGATATCAGCTGTGAATCTATAGATTACGACAACAGCGACACCCGTGCGGCCCTTAAAAGTATTCTTGATGAGGCAAGGTGTCAGACCGGGGTGGATCTTTCGGGAAAACGGATCTGCATACAGGTATACCCATCAAGAGAGGGGGGCTGTGAAATGTTCGTCAACGTTCTCCCCTCTGCCCACGGTGACAGAAGGAAAAAGGAATATTCCCCCTCACCTACCGCAAAAGTTTGCCGAAGCCAGGGGATATACTGTTTCAGAGGAGAGCTGTCGCGGCTGCTCCGATTCTGTGCGGCGCTGAAAAGCATGGGATATCCCGGCAGAAGTTCTCTTTACCGCGATACCCGCAGCTCCGCCGTATATCTTGTCCTTGACGAGTCGGGGGGAAGGTATTCCTTCATCAGCGAATACGGCGGTGAGCGGAGAGACGCTCCGGCGGCGGAATACATATCTGAGCATTGCCTACCCATAAGAGAAAACGATGCGGTAGAGGTGTTATCGATGCTTTGTTAGAGCGGACCGAATCCGTCAATGCAGGGTTGATCTATGTTTCAAAAATACGATAGTATTCGGGTATGGGAGGGGCTTGCTCCTCCTAAGGTTGTTAAAGGGTTAATTTTGTATTTTATCCCGTAGAACCTCGGACCGCCGAGGACGTCGGTCCCTACAAATTTGATATATACCGTCAGAATGCGATCAAATCGGTAGGGGCGTGCATTGCACGTCCGCAGGTTACCCGGAATTTGATTTTGTATTTCACCTCATAGAACCTGCGGACAGTCCACTGAATTGCCGATGCAATTCCAATTGCCAATGCAATTCCAATTGCTAACGCAATTCCGGCCTGTCCCTACAAGTTTGATATATATCTTCAAATTCCGCACAAACTCGGTAGGGGCGAACTGCGTTCGTCCGCGGGCGATCACAGAATGCCCCTGCGAATGTGCGGGTTATTTCTGTTATGACGGTTTTTTCCGTGGGAAAACGCTATCCGCTATACAAAAAAGCGCCCACGAGGGGGTACCCTTCGCGGACGGCGGGAAACTATATTCTAAAAAACACAACCATAAATTTATTATATCATAGCAGTTATCCGTTTGTAAATAGCTCTGTGAGCATTTTGCATAATTTCTGCCTTTTGCATAAAAAATAATTGTTATCTTTGCACAATCTGCCAATTGCAAAATGAAAAACAATGTGATATACTATAGACACAGGAAAGGAAGGTACGGTCCAATGTACAACTAACTGCCGACATTAAGTAAAAAAGCCGCAGACAGAAGATCGGGTAAACCACGGCGGTGTTACGCGTTAACATAGATTGTCGGGTTTCTGGAGAGCTTGATAACATTAACCACCCGAAGAACTGCAGCATAACGGCTTAGTGTCATAGGAAAACAACTTCGCCATTTACTTTATAGCCCACGGTGAACAAAAGTGTTCTCGCGTTGAGAAGAAGTATGAGTGTGTTTTTTATATGATGCGGCGACTAAAGTTCAGTGGCAGACTGTAGAAAGAGAGGATATACAAAAAGATGTTAGATATCAAGAATAATCGGAAGTGACCCCCGATCAACGGAGATAGCCGGATCGAGGGTCACTTCCATTTTATGACTGCCATTTCTCCCACCGTCGGGTGGTTTTTTCTTTTTACCGGAATAATACCGTTGCTTTATGCCGATAATATTTTCTGACCGGGAAAAAATCCCTTTTCTGGAGGTAAGCTATGACTCACGCGGGCGGCAAAAGCAGAAAAATAAATAATGAGATCATTTGGTATAGCGCGATATTTATTGCCGCCCTTGCGCTAAGAGTTCATTTTGTAATAAACGTTGACTATCCTCTGATGGGTGACGGGGAAAATTATCTCTCTATGGCACGCAGGCTCACAAACGGCGGTGCCTACGGCTATCTGTCAGAGCTCCCCGACGCCTACGTCACCCCGGGATATCCTCTGTTCCTCGCCTTTTTTCTCTCTCTTTTCGGGGAGAGCGGCGGTCTTCTCCCGATACAGCTGGGCCAGTGCCTTCTCGGCAGTATTACGGCAGTCCTCTGTGTCATGATCGGTAAACGGCTCCACTCTCTTGCCGCCGGAGCCATGGCGGGGCTGATCATAGCCGTTTATCCCCCCTTTATTATGAGCTGTCTCTGTCTTTTAACAGAGTGCCTATATCTTTTCGTCTTTATTCTGTATTTTTATCTTCAGCTGCTCTCTCTCGATCCCGGGAGAGAGTACAGCCACAGCCGCCGTATCCTTTTGTCCGGGCTGTGCGGAGCACTTTTTGCCCTCTCTGTGCTGATCCGTCCCACCGCCTTCCCTCTTGCCTTTCTTCCTTTTCTCTACAGACTCGTTACCGCCCGCAGGCACAGCAAAAGAGAAATACGCATTATCCTGACAGAAGCCGCTTCCTTTTTTGTGTGCGGCGCACTGGTAATGCTCCCCTGGTGGGTGAGAAATATTCTGGTCCTCGGTGAATTCGTCCTGCTGTCCTCCGGCGGCGGGAATCCCCTTCTCTTCGGGACTTTTCCCGATATGCTTATACCGGAGGGGTTTTATCTCCCCCGTGAGGAAGAGATGGCGGCGGCGATAGAACGGATCAAAAACGGATTTCTGAATGAGCCGCTCAGATACCTCTACTGGTATACCGCAGGGAAATTCAAATATATCTTTTTTAATATCTGGTATTATCTGCCGGGACCTGTCTCTCCCCCCTTTCACAATTGGTATCTGCCCTTTGTGCACTACTTTTCGGTAGTTTCGGGGTGGCTTGCCGCAGGCTTTTCACCTCTTATCCGTCCTTTGCGCTTCACCGCTCTGTATGCGGCGGCGCTGACCGCTCTCCAGCTCTGCTTTATCCCTAACGAGAGATACGCATATACCGTCCTTCCTCTGCTCATTATCTGTGCCTCGGTATTTACCGTGCACTGCTTTCATCTCTTAAAAAGAGAAAGGCGGATCATTTATCCTCATATTTAAGTAAGAGAGCACTGTATATAGGACACTGTTCATATATATTATCGCAGTATTTTCTTTTGTAGCTGCTCTTCTTTGCAGGATAAAGAAATATCATGTGCATAAAGCTGTCATTCCACACCCCCTCGTTACAGTAGATCCTTGATCTGTCATCCTTTCCGTAAAAGGGACATTTCGCAAATGCCGCGGAGTATTCGCTCATATTACCGCCGCTCCTCAGATAATTCTCTTCTGTCGGCGGAGCCTGGTCTTATCTTTCCTTCTCAGGTATTCGTTAAGACAACCCCAACTGCACATTACGTCATCTCCACGAAAATAAACGTGAAATGGTGCAGGAACGAAGATCTTTCCGCAAACGGGACATTTCTTTTCTATAAGATTGAGCCAGCATCGCTGTTCCATTAAATTCCTCCTTATAACCGTAGTCGGTGGAGTTTTCCACAAAAGAGCGTATTTATCCACTTTTCCACATACGTTATCCACCGAATTGTGGAAAACCCGTGGATTTTGCACCTTATCGCTCCCCCTTTGACTATACTATATTATACTACACTATACTATACTGTATTAACCTATCCTAACCTGCGGTTCCGCTTGGGTTCCAAATGGGTTCCGCACCTTTTCAGTGTCAGATAACGGTATAAACGTTGTCCTCCAGCAAAAGCCGTTCCTTTTCCGACACGAAAATGCTGGGCTTATATCTGTCGCCCTTTATAAGATTGTGTATCTTCCAATGACGTATAGCCACAATGCCGCTCTCAAAAATTATTATATATCCGTTCTTTTCAAGTAGCTGGACGTCAGCCTCGCCTGCACAGATAACACGGCGTATTCTGTTGGCATTATTGAGCAGTCCGTCATCGTCCGCCTCCATTCCCAGATGGAAATAGAGAGTCTGTGCGGAAAAGGGCAGCTCGGTGAAACGGTCAGAGTTGATTATCTTTCTTGAAAACATTCGTCTTTCAGCCATTTTTACATATCCTTTCTGTTATTTACGGTATTCAGTCGCAAAGCACGCGAAATTCTCTGTCAAGGCAGTCACAGCAAACGGACATACCCTTAATAAAGTAATAATGATCGTCGGTTATCGGGTCGCGGCAGACAGAACAACGGGGCAGTTTTCTCTCCTCTGCGGCTCTTCTGTGGTCAGCTATGGAATGCAGGTCATTGCTGTCGGGAACAAACACACTTTTCCCTTCTTTCTTTCTGTTATTTTTGAGTTTGTCCCCAAGGTGGGGACAATTACTGAAACAAAAGCGCGGCAGGTAAAGCGAATGCCGCGGAGTGACCTTTTGTATCCGGTGTAATATATAAAGCTACGCTATATGAATAGCTGCTTCATCTACAGGGATAATATAGCAGATTGTTGCCGTTCTGTCAACATTTTTTTGCAAAATTATTTATTTGTCCCCAAATTGGATTGACATTTTTATTTTGCTGTGATAGAATGGTACCGAAAAAAGTAGAAAACGATAAAAGGAGGCCGCTATGACCGTCTGCGAAAGATTACGTAAGCTCAGATTAGAAAGAGGAATGAGCCAGGAGGAGCTTGCGCTCAGGGTTGGCTATGGCGGCAGAAGCGCTGTCTCCAAGGCAGAAAAGGGCGAGCGTGACATCAGCCAGAATATGCTGGTAAAATATGCAGAGGCTCTTGGTGTTTCTCCCTCCTATCTGCTTACCGGGGATGAGGGTACCGAGAGTATCGGCCGCCGCATTCCCCTTCTCGGCAGTATCGCCTGCGGTCAGCCGATCTTTGCTGAAGAGGATCGGGGGGTATACGTTGATCCCTTCTTTGGTGTTGATGCCGACTTTTGCCTTGAGGCAAAGGGGGACAGTATGATCGGCGCAAGAATAGCCGATGGGGACATTGTTTTTATCCGCCGTCAGGAGATAGTCAATGACGGTGAGATAGCCGCAGTGCTTATCGGAGATGAGGCTACTCTCAAGAGAGTATATTATGACCGTGACAGCGGTGTGCTTTCCCTCTTTGCGGAGAATCCCGCCTACCGTCCCATGCGTTTTATGGGTGAGGAGCTGAACAGCATCCGTATCCTCGGTAAAGCGGTAGCATTCAGAAGTATTCTTTGATCTGTTATACATTAGCGTTGTGCCCTATGCAAGGAGGAAATGCACTATTTACAGATTGTCACAGCGGACGTGCAATGCACGCCCCTACCGGGATTTCATATCATTTTGAAAATATATATCAAACTTATAGGGACAGGCAGAATAGCTTAAGGCTATTCTGCCTGTCCCTAAAATCTATACTGCTTAGTAATGATACCGCATCGGTTTAAGGAAAGAGCCTTCTGTTTTTTATGTACGTTGCATGAGTATAAAAGTCAATAGATATCATGATATCAAACCCGTCAATATCTTTTCGGAAGGTAATATCGTCGGCTAAACAAATAAGCTCCTTCAAAAAACCTATCCACATACTGCAGAAAAAATAGAAATTCGCGGAAACATGATCTGATTTCTTGATTATCTTTAAGTCTATCTCGTTTATCTGAGATATTTCTATTGCCTTGTCAACAAACTTTTTTACCGTTTCCTTCTTTTCAGGGATCGGGACATAATGCACATCCTTATAGATCTTTTCCAGGAACTGATCAAAAGGTATATGTTCAGAGCTGTCAGCTTTTTTTACACTAAAGTTATCCGTATCACAAATTTTTTCGGATTCGATCAAGGGGTAATGCTTTTCATAAATAATATTATTCTTCATAATTACTCATCTCAACTTATTATATTCCGGTCCTGTACGAAACAGGATACACGTTAGTATTATACACCATATTTATAAAATAATCAACACTATTAGTGTTGATTACCTTCTAACAGATTGTGTATTGTCAAGCCCCTATAGTCTATACTATTAGTGTGGACGACACACAAATAGGAGGCATCTGATATGGGACTCTCATCAATCGGCCAAAATATCCGGCACTACCGTTTAGATAAAAAGCTCAGGCAAGAAGATCTCGCCGAAAAAGCCGGGGTAAGCATAAACTATATAGGTTCTATAGAAAGAGGGGAAAAACTGCCTGCCCTTGAAACGTTCATTGACATTATAAATGCCCTTGGCGTGTCGGCGGATATGATACTTTCCGACGTTGTTGAAGTGGGATATACCGTTAAAGATTCTCTCCTCGCGGAAAAGCTGGAAAAGCTTGACGTTGAGGACAGAAGTAAGATCTACGACGTAATTGACGTTATGGTAAAAAACTCTAAGCAAGTAAAACCGTAACATAAACTCCTATGACAGGCCAATGTCATTTAGGTATGGCAGTACAAGTATAGATATGGGCTGCTTTAACAGTCATAGCCACTGGCTTAACAGGTAGTTTTCATAAATAAAAAAGTGCGCCCCCGAAGAGACGCACTGAAAAAGTGAATCCCTCATTGTTGCGACACAATCCCGATTCCGTTTAGAGACGAGAAAAGAGAGAAAGCACCTTTTACCAAGATAGTTTCTCTAAACAGAATCAAAATTATGAAATTGTGTCGCAGATATATTATGCCATAAATTGAATATTTTTTCAAGTCTTCTCTAAATAATATTGATGGCAGGATTTTGTTTTT
>JAFQUL010000091.1 GCA_017408535.1 Clostridia bacterium | reverse complement strand
GAAAACCGCCATTTTGGGCATTGAAATGCCCAAAAACATCAAACGTCCGCATCAAATTACTTCGTAATTTACGAAAATTTCTCCTTTCGGAGAGATTTTCGTGGGGGGTGATCGCTTAACGCGACACCCCCCTTTAGTTCTGTTTCAAAATTTTACTTACCCTCAGACAATGTCCGGTCTGACGGCAAGTTGATAGAATGCCACTGCTGAGGCGGCGGCAACATTAAGGGAATCAACGCCGTGATACATCGGTATTTTTACGGTATAATCACAGTCGGATATAGTACCGTCCGAGAGTCCGTCACCCTCTGTGCCCATTATTACGGCAAGTCTTTTCTCGGCTGTCAGACGGGGGTCACCCACAGAAAGAGAATTATCCTTAAGTGCCATAGCCACTGTTTTGAATCCGAGAGCCTTTATTTCATCAAGACTGTCATCCCGAAGAAACGTCCAGTCGATCTGGAATACGGTACCCATACTGACTCTTGCGGCACGTCTGTACAGGGGGTCTGAACATCCGGGGGTGAGAAGCACCGCATCCATCCCCAGCGCCGCGGCCGAGCGTATTATAGCACCCACGTTAGTGGGGTTCATAACCTTATCAAGTATAACTATCCTGCTTTTGTTTTCACATATCTCACGCACGGATGGCAGCGGCTTTCTCTTCATAGCACACAGCATGCCTCGGGTAAGCTTAAAGCCGGTGAGCTGAGTCAGAACGTCAAATTCCGCACAAAAAACCGGAACGCCGCCGATTCTGTCAAGGATACCTCTGCCCTCACCCTCAATATGCTTCTTTTCCATAAGACAGGAGACAGGCTGATATCCGTCATCAAGGGCCCGCTCTATGACCTTTGGGCTCTCAGCAATAAACAGGCCATTTTCGGGACACTCACGGTTTACCAGCTGATTCTCGGTCAGCCGTGCATATACGTCAAGCTCCGGCGCGAGAAAATCTGTTATTTCTATAATATTATTCATATATGTCTTTTATTTTTCCGCGATCCCGATTGCCTCACGGGTGTACTCGGCGTTAAGTCGGGGCTGATCGATATACTTGTCAAACATACCGACAAGTACTCCGTCCCCCGGCTTCATAGAGGTGAATGCCTCTACAAAAGCACTGCGTACCTGCTCCTGGGTCTCACAGCGGCGGCCGGCACCCAGGATCTTAAGAGCAAAGGTAGGTGCGCTGAGCTGACGTATGACCTCGTACATTTTCGGAATATCGCTATCCTCAAAACGCTCCCCGGTGGGGTTCACATCGTGAGAGCGGTCCGGCTGAGTGAGATTATAAAGAGAGGCCATATAGTAATCCGGTTTAAGTTCCTTTTCCTCCGCATAAGAAAGCACCTCGGGAAAATGAGCGCAAATACCGCAGGGAAGGTTTTTGCGTCTGATCTTATCGAGAAGTCCCTCAAGACGGTCAAGCATACCGGCAAGATACAGCTCATCTGCCAGCTCTCCGTGAATACAGATAGCAGAAGGGTCATACTTCATCATTGCATCCAGCTCCTCGTCAAAGGTAGCAAGATTCTTTCCGGTCTGTGCCAGCCACAGAAGACTGCCGCCCTCACGGCGATATTTTCCGATCAGCTCCATTACCGGCATACTGCCCCTTGACTGTACAGCATTGATGCCTGCCTCCTCACAGCGGCGAAGCATAGCAAAGGCCTGCTCCTCCGAAAAATACTCTTTCATATCGAGATCGGTCTTTTCGTCCATGTGAGATTTGCCGGTAAACGGGTTGCTTCCGACGATCAGACGGGTCACTTCCAGATTTCGGATCTTCATAGTAGGCAGCATAACAGGATTCCTCCGGATAACTAATGTAATAGGGGATAATTTCAGTAAGTTTTTGGCTTTTTATTTTATCACGAAACCGCTATTTTGTCAACTTTCAGGTAAAGGAGCACTCAGATAAGTAAAGAGAAATTTATAGCTGTTCCGGTCAGGGGATAATTACGGTATTTACCTTGACAAGGTGTTTGCTATGTGCTACAATACAAAAAAATCACCGATACACAAAGGAGACTTTTTATATGAAAATCGCTACTACGATTGGTGAAATGTATAATTTTTCCTCATCGCCCAACTTCGCTTCCTCCTCGGCAGAGGCGGTCAGCTATTATAAAGACACAGGCTTCCACTGCCTGGATTTCAGCTTTTATGCGGCTTGCGATAACAAAAACAGCCCCCTTGAGGCTGACAACTGGAAGGACCTGATATTCGAGAGCAAGGCTATGGCGGATAAGCTCGGTTTTTCCTTTGTTCAGGCACACGCACCCTCCTGTGAGCTTCGCGGCGAGGGAATGGAGCGTGAGCTGCTTATAACCAACCGCGCCATCGAGGCCTGCGAGATTCTCGGTATAAAAAATATGGTAATGCACCCCGGCCGTTTCCCCGAGATCAGCTATAACGGCGGCGAGGAAGCCTACTGCAAGGAAAACGAGCCCTTTTTCAAAGCACTTATTCCCGCTATGGAAAAGCACAACGTAAACATTTTGTTTGAAAACGGAACTCTGGTCTACAGCCCCAACGGCTGCTACTACCCGGTGCTGGCAAAGGATCTGAACGCTATTATCGATTATATGGATCACCCTCTGTTCGGTGCCGCCTGGGACGTTGGACACGCACACATGGAATCACTTGACCACTACACGCAGATAATGGAGCTTGGCAAAAACCTCAAGGCAATTCACGTTCACGACAACGACGGCTCTGGCGACTGGCACGATTCCCCCTTCTTCGGTTCAGTCGACTACGATTCACTTATGCGCGGACTTATCGAGTCCGGCTTTGAGGGTACATTCACTCTTGAGGCAGACAGCTTTTTCTCCTACGACCGCAGAGGCCGCTCCGGCCGTCTCGGCCGCACTCCTCTCCCTGTAAAGCAGGCGGCACTTTCCCTTCTGTATGTTGCCGCTAAAACGATCCTCACCGAATACGATCTCTACGAGGAGTAACCCGATCAAAGGGCGTCAGTATACGCCCATACAAAAATAAAACGTGCCCCCTGCAGATCTCGGCCACAGCCGTGATCCGCAGGGGGATTTACTTTCTAAAGGTAGTCACAAAATCGGCTACGCTGGTTGGTCTCATAACTAAAACCACGTGGGTAAAATCGGGGTTACCGTCAAAGCGAAATAAAAAATATCAGGCATTAAAGTTTTTCCACCTTTTCGAGCAACGCGTCAAATCTCGGATTTCCTTTTAACCTTTCAAAGCAAGAATAATTGAATTCTTCCTTCAAATCCTCAATATGATAACGGCCGCTGAAAAATTTGAACTCACAAGCCGCAAGGGCCGGAATCGGAAGATGCGTTTGTTTATTGAAATGGCGTGCATTTCTTACGTTAAATTCATATTCCTTTTCAAGCCAATCAATCGCAGCTTCATCATTTCCCAAAAGTAAAGAGGAGTGTGCTAAGCCAAAATGTACCCATGCAAGACAGTGCATAGGAGGAGTATACTCACAGCTGCCATAAACTGCATCAACAATATTGAGAATAGTTTCGTATACTTTGATTGCTTCCTCGTATTTCTTCTGCCGCTTATATGCATCGCCAAGGGGTCTTAATTCAAATTCAATTGCCGAAAGTAAGGAAGCAAACGTGTTGCAGCGGAATTTGATCTCGTCATCGTTGTTTTTCATCGCCCGTGAAATCCACGCCTGCATCATGCCTTGAGTCTCGTTTGCTTTGGGAAACATAGATGCGTGTTTTTTTGCATTTTCAAATTGTCCGAAGTGGCAATAAAGATAGATTAACCATTTATGTGCTCTGAGAACACTTGAAACATCCTTGCTGTAATTGATCACTAATTCTGCATAGTGCAGACAGTCTGTATATAAGCGATCTTTTTGTTCTTCCGTTTCAACGTCATCATCCATCAAAATACCGGCACCAAACGTAAGAGCCTCAAGTAGCAGTTTCGTATTGTTCGGGTATGTTTTTAAAGCATTTGTCAGAGCATTATAACAGTCAACTTCACTGTAATTGCTGTTATCTGTTTTTAGCGGAGCTTTTGCTTCTCTTATAATATCATCTACCGTTGCGTCATCGTTTGCGTTATATCTTCCAAACAAGACATCAGTAGACACACCAAAAACAACAGCCAGAGGAACAACCTGAGAAATATCGGGAAGTCCGGAGTCGTTTTCCCATTTTGAAACAGCTTGGCAAGTAACACCCAACTGTTCTGCAAGTTCTTCCTGCGTAAAATTCCGTTCCTTTCTTAAGCGCTTAATGATTTGTCCCATAGTTTCTTGCATAGTATCACCTCATCATTTCTATTCCGCTACCATGTCTATATTGTGCCATAATTTTTGTAAATACGGAAGCGACTTAAAAATGATTTCATATAAACTGTGCGTTGATTTTG
>JAFQUL010000090.1 GCA_017408535.1 Clostridia bacterium | reverse complement strand
ATATTGCGGGAAAAATCGGCTTGCAGTTTCATTCCCACTGCATCGAAGCAAATGGCGGCCTTACGCCCAATGTCAACGCAAAGCACGGTATCGGTAAATCTAAGAGGAGTGGTAGGGTGCCCCCATCTTGCGGTCTGAGCCCAATCGTCCATGCATATGTGCACCAGACCGTCCTCATCTCTCTTTTCATAGAGATAGTGTAAGAGACGCATCATAGCGGCGGCATTCTCACGTATTATTTCCTTGTCCCCGCGGTACCGCCAGATGTAGTATGGCAGATATACCAGTATTGAATCCCATCCGGGTCCGTTACCCCAGGATAAGCCCCAGCCGGTGGTGGGGACAATGCCGGGTACTGCACCGTTCTCACGCTGAGCGCGTCTTATATTATTAAGCCATTCTCTGTATGAATTTTCAGCTGAGAAGTTCATCAGAGTTTGT
Organism: Clostridia bacterium; assembly: GCA_017408535.1. Classification (GTDB taxonomy): domain Bacteria; phylum Bacillota; class Clostridia; order Oscillospirales; family CAG-272; genus RGIG2161. The sequence goes on along the minus strand of JAFQUL010000090.1, from coordinate 3,825 downwards.
TCGGCGGAGATCACTACGTCTCCTGTCCAACCGTTCTTTTCGCGGTGGGGGCAGTCGGTGGGAAAGTAATAGAAGTTTGAGCGGTCAGAGAGCTTTACCGCACTCTGCAGTTTATTCAGTATCTCATCTGAGCAGGAGAAGTCGCCTATCTCCTTTATATCTGAGTTCATTACTACGTAGGTAAGAAGATCCTCTGTTGCCTGGCTGTCGTCAAGCCCCAGAACGACACAGTATCTGAAGCCGTGATAGGTAAAGGAGGGCATCCATATTTCCTCCTCACCGCCGCGGCAGATATAAATGTCACGGTGGTCAAGTGCTTTTGGAAGGAAATTCATACCGCTTATGTCAAGGTCGCCGTTTTCGTCAAGCACCTCGCCGTACTGGATAACTATCTTCTGACCGGGTTCTCCTTTTATCTTAAGACGGCAGAGACCGCAGGCATTCATTTTGAACTCGTACAGCCAGCCGTCCACCTCCGCTTCAAGGCCCTCCGGCTCTATTGTAGGAAGTAACCGGTGGGGTTCATTCGGAAATCTACCTATCTTTGCGCGTCTTACCGCTATGGGAGACAGCTCTTCGGTCACAACAATGGGGTCGGCGCGGCAGATACGGCATTCACCGCGAGGAGTTTCTGCCGGGAGAGGCAGATTCCAGCCGCTGTCATCGTAATCGGGATCTGCCCAGTTCTCTATCGCATTTCTTCTGTCGCAGAACTCACCTATTCTCAGATCGTCAAAAAATATGTGCGATGGGTGGCATCTGAAGCTGTCGTCACACTCAATGACGAAGGTTTCGCCGTCTTCATATTCACCTTCAAGGGCAAGAGCTAATTTCGGTGCGCTTCTGAAGGGAGCCTTGTCAAAGTCCCACAGCTGTCCGCCTATGCTGTTGAGCATACCGTTACCGAGGATAAAACCGACGGTGTTTTTACCCTCTCTCAGCTTGTCCTTTATCTCGTACACGTCGTAGTAGAGAATATCGTCGGGATTTGATATATAGGGGGCAAGAATACCCTTGGTAAGCCTCTCGCCGTTAAGGAAAAACTCGTAAAAACCCAGACCGCATACTGTCAGGGTACATTTTGAGAGAGCTTTATCTACCGTAAATGAGCGGCGGATATAAGGAGCGGGAACTCTTGCGGTGTAGCTTGAGTATTCTTTAGTAGCGGAGATGAATTTTTTTGAAAACATATACTTTCCTTTCAGATACAAAATGTATCAGATACTATATTATATAAGGGGAAGAATAATTTCCGTGACGAAAACCGCCGCAGAAGAGAAAATTGCAACTGTAAGAAGGCTTTTCTCAAAGAAAGCAAGTATCAGCGCAACAGCAAAGCCCGCCAATGCCGACCAAGGGGAGGAGGTTGCGTAAAAGATAGCGGGAACGGTCATTACGCTGAGCACAGCGTAGGGAACGTAATAGAGAAATGACAAAAGAAATCTGTTTTTGATCTTTTTCTTTACGAGCACCAGCGGCAGCATTCTCACAAGATAGGTGACTCCCGCCATTACTCCGAGATAAAGGAAGAAATTCATACTAGGCATTTGCACTCTCCTCCTTTTCCACAGGTTTTTCCCGGGAGGAGTCTGTTTCCTCATCGGCAATGGGAGCAAGCAGAGCCGCTACGGCACTGGCCAAAATCGCTGTGATGATTATGACAAATCCGTCAGGTACCGCAGACAGCATGGGCAGGTACTTGAAGGCACAGCTAACAGCGATAGCTCCCAGCACGCAAAGTGCGGTAGGCAGGTGCCGCTTGGCGGTGGGAATAACTATTGCAACAAACATTCCGTAGATAGCTATGCCGAGGGCAGAGGAGATACTGTCCGGAAGAATATTGCCGGCAACCGCACCGAGAAGGGTGCCAATAGACCAGCCGAGGTATGGGGTCAGTATCAAACCCAGCATATATATCCGTCCCACCGATCTGTTCTTCGAGGTGGACACGGCAAATATCTCATCTGTAACTCCGAAGGCTATCCAGAAGCGGTCAAGTCCGGATACCGTTTTTCCGAGCTTTTGCGACAGAGTGACAGACATAAGAGAGTATCTGAGATTGATTATCAGCTGTGCGAGAGCAAGCTCAGGCATTCCGCCGCCACCTGTGATTATCGGGACGGCGGCAAGCTGACCGGCTGAGGTCAGGTTAAACATTGATATGAGGAGAGCTTCAATTACCGTAAGCCCCGAGCCTACCGCAAAAATACCAAATGCAAATGAAACGGAAAGGTATCCGAAGCATATAGGCAGGCCGTGCTTTATTCCCAGTATAAAGCTGTTATTCTCTTTCATAGGATCTTCCTTTTTTGTCAAAAAATTACCTATTATATTATATAGTTTTTTATTCGGTTTGTCAATCGACATAGCTTGAGGTGGCTGTGACTATTGATTTTTTTTCGCCGGGATGATATAATCAGAAAAAGAAATGAAAAGGAAAGGCAGAAGATAATGTTATATTTTGAAAACGATTATTCAGAGGGCGCATGCAAAGAGGTGCTCGAGAGCCTTATAGAGACAAACTTTGAGTCTGTCACCCCTTACGGCGGTGACGTTTACAGCGACCGTGCAAAGGAGAAGATACGCCTTGAGTGCGGCTGCCCGGATGCAGATATATATTTCCTTGTGGGCGGCACTCAGACCAATAAAACAGTAATAGATGCAGTGCTTGACCGTCCTGAGGGCGTCATTGCCGCGAAGACGGGACATATCAGCGTACATGAGGCCGGAGCGGTGGAATACACCGGACATAAGGTAATCGAACTTGAAGGAATTGACGGAAAGCTGCCTGCCGAGTCTCTGAAAAAATATATTGCCGCCTTTGACGGAGACGAGAGCCGTGACCATATGGTGTTCCCCGGAATGGTGTATATCTCCCATCCCACAGAGTACGGTACTCTTTATACTCTCGATGAGCTGACCGAGCTCAGTGAGATCTGCCGCAGCCGCGGTCTTACCCTTTTTCTTGACGGTGCAAGACTTGGCTACGGTCTTATGACTCCCGGCAGTGACGTTACCATGAAGGATATCGCACGTCTTACCGACGTGTTTTACATAGGCGGTACAAAGGTAGGCGCACTTTGCGGTGAGGCGGTGGTATTTACCCATAATAATACCCCCCGTTATTTCTTTACCAAGGTCAAGCAGCAGGGTGCTCTGCTTGCAAAGGGCAGGCTTATCGGTGTTCAGTTCGACCGCCTGTTTACAGACGGACTTTATTATGAGATCAGCCGTCACGCCATCTCCTGTGCCGAGAAGCTGAGAGCGGGTCTCAGAGAAAAGGGCTACCGCTTCTTCTCCTCCTCTCCCACAAACCAGATATTTATAATTATCGAGGATGAAAAGCTCCCGGCGTTGAGAGAAAAGGCTGTCTTCAGCTTCTGGGAGAAATATGACGAAAGCCATACCGTTATCCGTTTCGTTACCTGTTGGGCAACGAAAGAGGAAGACGTAGACGCTCTTCTTGGACTGCTCTGAGAAATCCCAACATAACAGTCGCTTCATAATGGGGAAGTGGCTGTAAAAAAAACAGATTATCCTTTTACTTGTGAGTTAATTGATAGCACAAACCTTGGCTCCCTCTGACGAGGGAGCGGTCACCGTAAGGTGACTGAGGGAGAGAAAAACCTTTAATTTAATACTTTCTTACTCTCTCCCTCCGTCTTTTTGCTTTGCAAAAATCCACCTCCCTCGTCAGAGGGAGGCAAGGTCTTCATATCCCCAAAAAGCTCGACAAACCATTTATATACATATCTGATCAGATAACAAAAACTAAAAATGCGGAAGAAGCCTAAAATTTTTTTACTTCTTCCGCACTCTTTTTAT
>JAFQUL010000089.1 GCA_017408535.1 Clostridia bacterium | reverse complement strand
TTCACTTACCAATATTTTCTGTCAAGGGAACGGAGCTGTATCGCCTCTGCCAGATGCTCGGCCCGTATGATCTCGCTCCTTGCCAGATCTGCCACCGTGCGGGCAACTCTCAGGATCCTGTCATAGCCGCGGGCAGAGAGACCCATTGAATCAAAGGAACGGCTCAGGAGTGCCTCCGCTCTTTCGTCAAGAGGGCAATACCTGCGTATCTGTGCTGAGGTCAGAGATGCGTTGGAGAGGGGAGGATCCTTTTCTCCCGATGCCGCGTATCTCTCTCTTGCATATTCTCTTGCGGCGTCAACACGCTGTCTTATCTCCTTTGAGCTTTCTCCCGGGGCCTTGTCCGACAACTCGCCGTAGGACACCGGAGGTACCTCTATCTGAATGTCTATTCTGTCAAGAAGAGGACCGCTGATCTTTGAAAGATAGCTCTTTATATCATTCTGCTTACAGGTGCATTCCTTTGTGGGATGACCGTAAAAGCCGCACCTGCAGGGATTCATAGCACAGACGAGGGTAAAGGTGCAGGGATAGGTAATCCTTGCGGCGGTACGGGTAATGGTGACCACTCCGTCCTCAAGGGGTTGACGGAGAGACTCTGTTACAGACTTTGAGAACTCGGGAAGCTCGTCGAGGAAAAGCACACCGTTGTGGGCAAGGGATATCTCGCCGGGTGCGGGAATAGCGCCTCCGCCTACAAGGCTGGGTGCGGACATGGTATGGTGGGGAGAGCGGAAGGGTCTGTTCTTTATAAGGGAAATTCCCTCGGGAAGAATACCCGAGATAGAGTGTATCTTGGTGGTCTCGATCGCCTCGCCGAAGGTCATACGGGGCAGAATGCCGGGGATACGCTTTGCGAGCATGGACTTGCCTGTGCCGGGAGGACCTATCAGCAATACGTTATGGCCGCCTGCGGCAGCTATCTCAAGGGCACGCTTTGCCTTTTCCTGTCCCCTTACATCGGCAAAATCAAGATCAAAAACGTCAGACTCGGAGAAAAACTCCTCCTCGCTGTAGCTGATGGGCTCAAGGGGCATCTCTCCTCTGAGATGAAGTATCAGTGAGCGCATATCGCTGACGGGATATACCTTCACACCGTCAACCACAGATGCCTCGGCGGCGTTTTCCGCAGGTACGAATACCTCGGTCTGTCCGGCGGCCTTTGCCGCAAGGGTAAGACAGAGCACGCCGCTGACCGGGCGGAGCTTGCCGGAAAGGGAAAGCTCTCCGATAAAGCACTTGTCGCTGAGAGACACCGTGCCGGGAATGACACCGGAGCATCTGAGTATGCTCACAAGGATAGCGGTGTCAAAGGCACTGCCCTCCTTCTTCTTGTCTGCCGGAGCGAGATTGACTGTGAGAGCAAGGGCAGGGAAGCGGAAGCCGCTGTTCTCTGAGGCGGCTCTGACTCTTTCCTTTGCCTCCTTGACTGCGGTGTCCGGCAGTCCCACCAGCTCAAAGGCAGGTATCTTATCCTCTGCGTTGCACTCAATAATGACGGAAAAGCCGTCTATTCCCCAAAGTCCTGCACTGTATACGGTTGATAGCATGGTGTCCTCCTCCTGTCCTGCCGTTTTTCGGTGTTTTTCGGCGGGGGGTGTTTTTCTCATTATAGCATATTTTACAAATAAATACAACATTGGCGAGAAAAGGGGATTATAATAGATAAAATGGTTAAAAATTTAACTTATTTACAAAAACGTTATTTACTTTTCTTGCTTTAAGTGATATAATACTGAGTTGGAAAAGCTAAACAGCTAAAAAATATTTTATATAAATTTGAGGAGGAAAATCTAATGGGACGTAAAAAGATATCCATGGATGGTAACACTGCCGCCGCGCACGTAAGTTACGCATTCACGGAAGTCGCAAGTATTTACCCGATTACCCCTTCCAGCGTTATGGCAGAGCTTACCGACGCTTGGAGCGCAACCGGACTCAAGAACGTTTTCGGTGACGAAGTAAAAGTTATGGAGATGCAGTCTGAGGCAGGTGCAGCAGGTACCGTTCACGGTTCTCTTGCAGCAGGTGCTCTTACTACCACCTTCACTGCTTCTCAGGGACTTCTTCTGATGATCCCCAATATGTATAAGATCGCAGGTGAGCTTCTTCCCTGTGTTATCCACGTATCCGCACGTTGCGTTGCTTCCCACGCGCTGAACATCTTCGGCGACCACAGTGATATCGACGCTTGCCGCCAGACCGGTTTTGCTCTTCTTGCAAACACCAATCCTCAGGAAGTTATGGACCTGGGTGCCGTAGCTCATCTTTCTGCCATCAAAGGCAGAGTTCCTTTCCTCAACTTCTTTGACGGCTTCCGCACCTCCCACGAGATCCAGAAGATCGAAGCTTGGGATTACAAGGATCTGGAAGATATGATCGACAAGGACGCGCTTGCCGGCGTCCGCGCAAGAGCACTGAACCCCGAGCATCCCGTACTCCGCGGCTCCGCTGAGAACGGTGACATC
>JAFQUL010000014.1 GCA_017408535.1 Clostridia bacterium | reverse complement strand
GTTCTTGAAGGTCTGCTCAAAGCCGAGGAACTTAATTACGGAAGAGTTAACGGTGGGGTGGAAACGGAGACCGCCCTTGTAAGGACCGATAGCAGAGTTGAACTGAACTCTGTAACCTCTGTTTACCTGTACCTTGCCGCTGTCGTCAACCCAGCTTACTCTGAAGCTGATAGCGCGCTCAGGCTCAACCATTCTCTCAACGATGCCGTTCTCCTCGTACTCGGGGTGAAGAGCGATAACCGGCTCAAGAGACTCGAGAACCTCTTTAACTGCCTGGAGAAATTCCGGCTCATCGGGATTTCTCTTAGCAGCACTTTCATATACTCTGTTCAAATATTCGCTTTTGAAGCTCATTTATAGTTTCCTCCGGATAAAAGAATTTTTTCCATTGTAAATATTATACTGCATACTACCCCAAAATGCAAGAAAAATTTTTGTAAAATCAGAAAAATATTAAAAATATCTGTTTTTTACCCTAAAAATGTGAAAAAAACAGCAAAATAAACGAAAGTTGTGCAAGTTTGAGTTCAAAAACTTTCATTATACTTACGCTTTTGCACTAAAAACATTATATAACGTCGAGGTATGAATAAAAATAAAGGAAGAAACTGCAAAAAACGTTCGGTCGGGAAAGATATTTTCTCTTATTTTCTTGACAATACAAAAAAATGGTGGTATAATCAATTAAACCGTTGAAGAAGAGTAAGTATGCTTCGACAGTCAGACTAAAGAGAGCCGCAGGCGGTGTGATTGCGGTGTTTGACCCGTAGCTGAATGGACTTCTGAGGGCAAGCGGAAAGGGCAGTACCCGAGTATGCGAGACGGAGATGTCACTCCGTAAACAAAGGACGGCATATGACAGTATGCATTAAGTGGACGCAAAAGCGTCAAGCAGGGTGGCACCGCAGGATACTCTCCTGTCCCGGCATTTTTGGGACAGGAGTTTTTATATTTCTGCCCCGTGAAAGAAAGGAGACAGAAAATGTCAGTAGAAAAGATTCCGTACAAAATTTATCTTGAAGAGTCGGAGATGCCTAAGGCATGGTACAACCTCCGTGCGGATATGAAGAACAAGCCCGCACCTCTTCTTGACCCCAAAACTCATAAGCCTATGACCGCAGCAGATCTCGAGGGAGTTTTCTGTGAGGAGCTGGTAAAGCAGGAGCTTGATGACACCACCCCCTATTTTGAGATCCCCGAGGAGATCAGAAATTTCTACAAAATGTACCGTCCTTCTCCCCTGGTACGTGCCTACTGCCTTGAGGAGAAGCTGGATACCCCCGCTAAAATATATTACAAGTTCGAGGGAAATAATACCAGCGGCAGCCATAAGCTGAACTCCGCTATCGCACAGGCATACTATGCAAAGAAGCAGGGCCTTAAGGGTGTTACCACCGAGACCGGTGCCGGCCAGTGGGGTACTGCACTTTCAATGGCTTGTTCCTACTTCGGTCTTGACTGCCGTGTGCATATGGTGAAGTGCTCTTACGAGCAGAAGCCCTTCCGCCGTGAGGTAATGCGTGTTTACGGCGCATCTGTCAATCCCTCTCCCTCTATGGATACTGAGGTCGGCAGAAAGATCCTTGCCGAGCATCCCGGTACCAGCGGCAGCCTTGGCTGTGCCATCTCTGAGGCAGTAGAGGTAGCTACTCACACCGAGGGTTACCGTTACGTTCTCGGCAGCGTTCTCAACCAGGTAATGCTCCATCAGTCAATAATCGGTCTTGAGGCAAAGACCGCAATGGATAAATACGGCATCAAGCCCGACGTTATTATCGGCTGTGCCGGCGGCGGCTCTAACCTTGGCGGTCTTATCGCACCCTTTATGGGTGAGAAGATCCGCGGCGAGGCAGACTACAAGTTTATCGCCGTTGAGCCTTCCTCCTGCCCCAGCTTTACCCGCGGTACCTTTGCATACGACTACTGCGACACCGGTATGGTGTGCCCCCTTTCCAAGATGTGCACCCTTGGTAGCAGCTTCATTCCTGCGGCTAACCATTCCGGCGGTCTCCGTTACCACGGTATGAGCTCCACTCTTTCTCAGCTTTATCACGACGGTCTTATGGATGCGATATCCGTTAAGCAGACCGAGGTATTTGCGGCGGCTGAGTATTTTGCAAGAGTTGAGGGTACCCTCCCCGCACCCGAGAGCAGCCACGCTATCAAGGCGGCTATCGACGAGGCTCTCAGATGCAAGGAGACCGGGGAAGAGAAGACCATTCTCTTCGGTCTTACCGGTACCGGTTATTTCGATATGATGGCATACGAGAAGTTCCACAACGGCACCATGACCGACTACGTTCCCACCGATGAGGAGATCGCGGTCAATATCGCAAAGCTTCCCCACGTTGAGGAATAATGATATAACAGAACGTTTGTTACGTAATAAAAGATCCCGGCAGATTTTTTCTGATCTGTCGGGATCTTTGTTTGTTTATCGATAATATAGGTCAGCTTGCTGTATACTTGTAAAACAAGCGAGTCCTCTTACTCTGTGTATAATTCGTCGTAGCACCAACGAACATGGTTTTCAAGGATATATCTTAAATGCTCTTCGTAATCTTCACGGTTACCAGTGATGTGGTCATTGGAACGGTATTGCCATATGTTCATGCCGTATTCTTTGTTACAAAATCTTTTGAAGGTTGACACGAACTGTGCAGGAATAGAATTTTGAACTGTCGGGGACGCCGGTCCCTACAATGCGGGAGAAGAGACACCGTCTTTCCTTTGTACAGATCGTTAGAAAAATGACACAATTACTGTTGTAATCCGCGCCAACAAATCTTGTGTTTTTCCGGCTTTTTAATTCTTTCATATCATCACCGAAATTATTATATTATAAAATCTTTGTAAACGTAGAAAGGTATTGCGGTTTTCAGGAATTTTGTTTTTTCTGTTGACCATTGGTGCCACAATTGCTATAATAAATATAATGTAAAAATAAATTTTCACGGAGAGATGAAAATGAAAAAATTTATGGATGAAAATTTCCTGCTCTATTCCGAGCCTGCATCGGCACTTTACCACAGCTACGCTTAGAAACTGCCGATAATCGACTATCACTGTCACGTAAATGCCGCAGAGATCGCAAACAACAAGCAGTATTCTAATATAACCGAGCTTTGGCTGTCCGGCGATCACTATAAATGGCGTGCCATCCGTTCAAACGGATTTGACGAGAAATACATCACCGGTGACGCATCTGACTACGATAAATTTGCCGCATACGCAAAGATAATGCCGAAGCTCATCGGCAACCCTCTTTATCATTGGACTCACCTTGAGCTGAAGAGATACTTCGACTGTGACCTTATCCTTTCCGATAAGACGGTCGACACGATCTGGGAGCTCACCGCAGAGAAGCTGGCTTCCCCCGAAATGAGCGCAAGAGGTCTTATCAAGAGCTCCCGCGTTGAGGCTCTCTGCACCACCGACGATCCGATAGACACCCTTGAGTACCACGATGCTATCGCCGCAGATGATACTTTTGACACTCAGGTGCTTCCCGCATTCCGTCCCGATAAGGGTATGAATATTGAGCGCAGCGGTATCGCCGAATATATAGACAAGCTCAGCACCGCATCCGGTGTCAAGATCACTGATCTTGACAGCTTAAAGGAGGCATACCTCAACCGTCTTGACTATTTTGATGCCCGCGGCTGCCGTACCGCCGACCACGGCTACGATGATTACGTGCTCTTCGTCAAGCCCAATCCCTATGCCGCAAACGAGGCATTTAAGAAGGCTCTTGCAAGCGACGGCAAGGAGGTAAGCGAGGAGGAAGCGGCTCTTTATAAGTGCGAGATGATGCGCTTCTTCGGAGGTGAATATACAAGACGCGGCTGGGTAATGCAGATACATATGGGTGTTATGCGTAACCCCAATTCCGTTCAGCTGTCAAAACTCGGTCCCGATACCGGTCACGATACCATCGCCGGCAAGAACTGCATTATGGATCTTGCAAGACTCTTTGATCTGCTCAGAGCATCTGAGTCTCTTCCCAAGACTATAGTTTATTCCATCAATCCCGTTGATAATGCCGCTATCGGTGCTCTCATCGGCTCCTATCAGCACAGCGACGGAAGCGGAATGCAGAGAATACATCAGGGCAGTGCATGGTGGTTCAACGATCATAACGACGGTATGCGCTCTCAGATGAAGACCCTTGCCAGCCTTGCCACCTTCGGCAATTTCCTCGGTATGCTTACCGATTCCAGAAGCTTTACCTCCTATGCCCGCCACGAATATTTCCGCCGCATCCTCTGCGACGTTATCGGCGAATGGGTAGAGAAGGGCGAATACCCTGCAGACGTTGATGCCCTCGGCCAGATGGTCTGCGATATCTGCTATAACAACACCAAGGATTTCTTCGGTTTTAAGCTTTGATGCGATAACTGACGCCCTTACGGTGTGCGATATGCGTTCTTGAAATGCGATCAAACCCGTAGGGAAGTATGCAGAAATTGCCGACGGCAATTTAATGCTCCCGAGGTTGTTAGAAGTTAATTTTGTATCCCTCAACAGAACCCCGGCAGAAGTAATTCCGTAAGCCTCTCACTTTGGGAGAGGTGGCGGCAAAGCCGACGGAGAGGGCGGAGTTTGCGATTCTGTATTTAATCCCGAAGAACCTCGGACGGTTAATAACCGTACCTACGTAAGAACCACGGTTTCCCACCGAAAAATGAACTCCACCGAGAAACGAATATATGAAAACACCGCCGACAGACTTTTCTGTCGGCGGTGTTTTCTTTATTAGAATTTGAATTTGGAGACAGTATTTTTAAATTCTTTGAGAATGAGGGGAAGCATTCTTTCCTGTTTTGAATAGGCGACATCGAAAGACTTTTCACCGTTGTAAATAAGATCTCTGAACACAGCAGCTTCGGGAAGGCCGAGCTGACGGCCATAGATCGTTGCGGGATCAATCTTAACGTTAGTGGTTATGGTGTCAAGCATCTTTTTGGACTGTGGATCGGTTTCGTATTTGCCTTTAAGTAACATGTTATAGTAGGCGGGCTGAACGGTTTTGTAGGACTCGTACGCCATTGTTTCAAGTACTACGCCACTCATAACCGGATCAGGAACAGTCTTGGGAATCATAAATACCGTGTATTCGTCGTGGGCGTAGGTGTAGTAGTTTGATTGATTTTTGTCGTATTTTGGGATTGGAATAATACCATACTCGCTCTGCATATTTCTGAGGGGTAAGCTTTCTGAGTGGCTGAGGTGAAGCGTTGCAAAAAGAACACGACCGCTTGCAAACATATTGCAGGCATTGTCAAAATCCTCCGCACCACCGGTGTTATAACTGCCTTTTTTTTCGTGGATAAGTTGATATACCTTTTCAAAGGCATTTGCGATTTTTTCCTTGTTGCTACTGTCAAACTCAAACCAACCCTCATTATCCTTAGAAAGCATAGTCATGTCAAAAGCACTCCAAAACATATCGCAGTTCTCGTAACTGTTAATGACAATGCCGTACAGGTCTTCTGCATCGAAGGTCGTGTCACCGTTCATATCCCCGTAAAAATCACCGCCAAGTTCAACGAACTTGTCAAATGTCCAGTCACCATTGTCAACTATGGTGTAAATATCAGCAAGTTCAGGGTATATTGCGGAATAATTCTCGGCTAAATCCTTGTTATAATATATTACAGACATAAGTTTGGTGAGGGAAAGAGAAGGAGCGCCGGTGATGCAATACAGTTTGTTTCCTATCTCTGCTTGCTCGATCCAGTATTGGCTCCACCAGGGTTTAGCTGGATCAAGGTATGTGTCTATGCCGTTATCGTAAAGGTTGTACATATAACCCTGGTTTATCATAGGAGTACCATATGCAGCCGAAGCGGCTACGATATCGTATGTTTGGTCTCCGGAGTTGACCATGAGATTGACCCTTTGCTGAAGTACTGTCGGATCATCTACACTGATCTGAACGATCTCCTTGAGGCCAAGAATATTACATATAGATGCGTTTCTGTTGTAAATAGAGTCATTTATGGGATCGTTGGTGAGCTCATTTACACAAATTTCATTTGCTGTATAGTCGTTATATTCTCCTCTTGCAAGAATAGTGACGGTTTGGTTACCTCCGTAATTAGGATATTCTGTCGGCTCACCATCAGGGTACCTTAGCACGGGAATGGTTGTTTGAGAAACAATTGTAATTCCACAAAACGAGCATTTTTTCCCTTCGGTTAGTCCCGTGTTCGTGTATGTTGGTGCAACTGCGGGGACAATAACTTCTTTGTGCCCGGTGGCGGGAACAGTAATCTGTGCAGTAATCACCTCACCGCAGACTGAGCAGTGCTTGCCCTCTGATACACCGTCCTCGGTACAGGAGGGGGTAACCGCGGGGTCGGTGACTACGGTATGCTCGTGCTCGGCGGGCAGGGACTGACCGCAGGTGACACATACCTTGCCGCCGGGTGCGGGAGTACCGCACTCATGGTCCGGGTCGGCTATCTCGTGTACCGGGTACTGCTCCGGGAAATAGACGTGATAGAGCAGATACACCGCATCGTCCGAGTCTACCTTACCGTCGCCGTTAAGGTCGGCACGTAGCTCCCCGCCGTATGCCGGGAGAATAAAAATAGAAACCGCCAGTATGGCAACAGCGAAGAGTGTAAACAGTTTCTTCATTTTTTGTACCTCATTTCGTTTTCTTACTTGATAAACCTAAAAGATATCTTACGCAGATGATGAGCATCAGAGTAAGTGAAAGGGCAGTGCCGCCGGAAAAGGTCACGGGGGCAATGCCGATAATACGTGAGCAGATAACTGCAGCCGAAAACAGGATAAAGGGAAAGAGCAGGGTGACCAAAGCAAATACGGTGCGGCTTACTCCGGTACACTTGAGCGCTATGCGCTCAAGCAGCAGATATACCGCAAAGCTCATCCCGGTGACTGCTACAGCTAAGGGGATGAGAAGGCAGGCGGCTGAGTCAAAGTATTTCAGTAAATACACAGCAAAAAGAGAATAGCACGCGGCCGCAGTAAGGAGCAGCGCCGCCGCACAAAGGAAAAATATAAATAAAAGGAGCTTTTCTTTCATATATTTGTTATATGCCGTCTCCCTTCGTGTTGTTGTGACTCGTTACCGTACTTCCTTTTTTACTACGGTGTCCTGCAGAATATCGCCGATACCGTCAAGAATATATGAGGGACGGTAGGGGAAGTTGGTTATGGTGTCAAGGGTAGTAACACCGGTGAGCACCAGCACGGTGTCTACCTCACTCTCAATACCTGCAATGATATCGGTATCCATACGGTCACCGATTATGGCGGCATCTACTCTGTGGCACTGGAGCTTCTTCAGAGCGTGGCGCATCATAAGGGGGTTGGGCTTACCGACGAAATATGCGTTCTTGCCTGCGGTAAGCTCGATTGGGGAGATAAGGGCACGGCAGGCGGGAATGATACCCTTTTCGCTGGGACCGGTCATATCTGGGTTGGTGCCGATAAGCTTTGCACCCTTCATGACCAGGCTTGCGGCGTGCTCTATCTTCTCATAGCTGAGGGAGCGGGTCTCTCCCAGTACCACGTAGTCCGGGTTGTAGTCGTTCATTGTAAGCCCCGCATCGTAAAGCGCGTTTACAAGACCCGGCTCACCGATAACGTATACACTGCCCCCGGGGCACTGTCCCGCAAGGAAAGCGGCGGTTGCAAGGGCACTGGTGTAGAAGTGATCCTCGCTGATATTAAGTCCCATACGCTCAAGCTTCTGTGCCAGCTCTCTTGGGGAGCGCTCGCTGCTGTTGGTCAGGAACAGGAAATCCTTTCCGGTATCCTCCAGCCACTTAACAAACTCGGGTACGCTTGGGAGCAGACGGTTGCCGTGATAGATAACACCGTCCATATCGCATATAAAGGCTTTTTTTGAGTGAAGCTTCTCGAGTGAAATTTCCATTGTTTTATCTCCAAAGGGTAGTTTATTATAGTTTTATTCCTTATTGAATTATATTATATCATATAAATGCCGATTTGTACATAAGAAACGGAATATAACCTTTCGATATATTTTGCGGTGCAAAATTAACAAAAAAATGATTTTGAAAAGCGCTCTGAGGGAGAAAACGTGAGAAAAACGAAGGAAAAACGAGGTAATTATAAACTAAATTAAAAAATCCGAATTTTTTTTCATTTTTCCTATTGACAAGTAGTGGGCAGTGTGTTATAATAATCGACGTTGCAATGGCATAGCTGTGCCATCACGCACCTGCGATTGCGTAATAATAAATTAACATAAAATCAAAACGGAGGATCCATCAATGTCCACTTTCATGGCAAAAAAAGAAACCATTGAGCGTAAGTGGTATATTCTTGACGCTGCCGGCAAGCCCCTTGGTAAGACCGCAGTAACTGCCGCTACTCTTCTTCGCGGTAAGCATAAGCCCGAATATACTCCTCACGTTGACTGCGGCGATTTCGTCGTTATCATTAACGCAGAGAAGGCTGTTCTCACCGGTAAGAAGCTCGACCAGAAGTTCTACCGTCACCATTCCGGTTACATCGGCGGTCTTAAGGAAGTTAACTACAAGACTCTTATGCGCACCCGTCCCGAGCTTGCAGTAGAGCTCGCAGTTAAGGGTATGCTCGCTAAGAACTCTCTCGGCCGTGATCAGATCACCCGCCTTAAGGTATACGCAGGCGAGAACCATAAGCAGCAGGCTCAGCAGCCCGCTCCCTACGAAGTTCTGTAAGAAAGGAAGATAGAAAATGTATACTAGTGCTAAGCCTTATTTCTACGGAACCGGCAGAAGAAAGAGCTCTGTAGCCCGCGTTCGCCTTTATCCCGGATCCGGTAACATCACTATAAACGGCCGTAACATTGACGAGTACTTCGGCCTTGAGACCCTTAAGCTCATCGTTAACCAGCCCTTCGGCATCACCGATACCATGGGCAAGTTCGACATCGTTGCTAACGTTAAGGGCGGCGGTATCTCCGGTCAGGCAGGTGCTATCCGTCACGGCGCAGCCCGTGCTCTCCTTCTTGTTGACGAGAACTACAGACCCCTTCTTAAGAAGGCAGGTCTCCTTACTCGTGACCCCAGAATGAAGGAAAGAAAGAAGTACGGACTCAAAGCCGCTCGTCGCGCTTCTCAGTTCTCAAAGAGATAAGTTCAGCGAGACTTATTATCTTATACAAGAGAAAGTCCGATATATTGTTTTACGTATCCGTGCACTGCGGTGCAGGGTACAGTGTATGTGAACTGCTTTGCGCCGCGCGTTTCCTCTATGAGGGTAGCGCGGCGCAAATTTTCTGACAGAGGGTCAGATACGTAATTTAAGAGCAGAGAGGATTCGTTTATCCCGGCTATTGCAGAGTCACGACCAAACGCACCCGTGTCCGAGTGTCTTCACCCGTCACGGTCAGCGAAAGGAGAGTTGATATGTTTATACAGGAAAAAACGATATCAAAGCCCACAGATCAGACCACCAACCCACCAAAAACTACAGACACCCACCCCTCCGCAAGCAGCGGCCATCCTGCCGGCAGTACTGCCGCATCTCAAAAAAGAAGGATGCCCGGATTTTTGCGGAAAGCACTTGCTTTGATATTCAGCCCCCGCGGTATCCGCGCGGTACTTATCAGTTATGCTGTCATGATAGCACTTACCGTCTGTGCCACTGCAGCAGCGGTGATCGTCGGTGTTGTTGCCGCCGATTATGATGCCAGCGCAAAACTGAACCATACCGATTATTCATCCTATAACCGCGTATTTTTAGGCTTTGAGCCCACGGTCAACGTTACCATTGATCTTGGTGACGGCAGGGTGATCACCAGTAATATGCCGCAGCTTACTGTCGGTGAGTTTATTGATTCACTTGATATTGAGCTTGATAGCGGTGACGTTCTCAGCCATCCTGAGGACTCAGTACTTACAAACGACATGGAGATATCCCTGACCAGAACCGAGTATAAAGATGTAACGATCAAGGATAACATTCCGTATTCAACCGAATATATCGAGTCGCAGACTGTTCCCCGCGGTACCCAAAAGGTAGTCACCGCAGGTCAGTACGGTGTTTCCACACGTGTTCTCAGACAGAAATACGTCAACGGTAAGCTTGAGAGTGAGACGGTCATCAGCGAAAGCGTTACAAAAAAGCCTGTCAACAAGGTGGTTGCCACCGGTGTCGGCGGTACCTTTGTCGGCGGTGACGGAAAGACCTACAGCTATTCCTATTATATAGACGTAAGCGCCACAGCCTATACCGGCGGAGGTCTTACTTATTCCGGAAAGCCTACCGGCCCCGGCGTTATAGCGGTCGATAAGAAGGTCATCGCGCTCGGCAGTAAGGTTTACGTTACAGGCAATTACGGCGACTACGGCATTTGCTCCGCAGAGGATATCGGCGGAGGCATCAAGAATAATAAGATCGATATATGGCTTCCCACCGAGGAAGAGTGCAAAGCGTTCGGCATACGTCGAATGCGCGCTTATATACTTGACTAATATAATGATCTGCATAAAGAGCTCCTAAAATAATGGGAGCTCTTCTTTTATTTTTCGCCATGGTTGAATTTACCAAAAAGTTTTCGAAAAAACAGAAAGAAAAATCTTGCAATAACGTAAGTTAAGATGTATAATGTATATTGGAGTGTAGGTATCATTTTACAGCTTGTGATCTGCACTGACCTACTCTGTTATCCCTGGAGGGATAAATTTTTCGGAAGGATAAAACGATATGAAGCAATTCAACAGATTAATCAGTTTGTTTCTTGCGGTTATGATGATAGCGGGTCTCATTCCCGCTGCTGCGATCACCGTCGGTGCGGCGGCAAGCAGTATTACTGTCAGCGGTGTTACTGTCGCTGACGGTCAGTATCTGAAGAACGGCAGTACTACTCCCACCACTGATAAGCAGACCTCCGGTTTTGCGTATTACAAGGACGGTGTGCTTACTCTCAGCGGTTACGTTTATAACGGAGAGGATAAAGCCATCGAGAGTAGCGGTGATCTCGTTATTACTCTTGTTGGAAACAACGTTATAAGACCCAGCGGCGATAAGGTTGCGATCGATGCAGCATACGATCTCACCGTTCAGGGAACCGGTATGCTCAACATTACCGCTGCTACCGGTGTTAGCTGTGGCGGTGTGCTTACCGTGACCCGCGGCAGACTTATTGTTTCCTCCTCTGCAGGAGATGCAATATCCGTCAGCGACAATATGCTGGTTAAGGGTGGTACCGTTTCCTGTACTGCAAACGTCAAGACCGGTGCGGCATCCGCACTTAATGTCGGCGGAAGCATTATCGTCAGCGGCGGCTCGGTAAGTGCTAACGGTAACGGCGTTGCAGGTGCGGTGTACTCCGGCGGCGATCTTGCTGTTTCCGCAGGTACTCTTATTGCGGGCGCTACCGCAACATCTGCTCTCGAGATAAGCGGCTCTGCCATTATTACCGGCGGTACTGTAAATGCTTTTTCTGAGGGTGAGGATGCTCCTGCGGTAAATATTTTCGGCGGTGATTTTTCCGTTACCTCTGCTGAGGTTGAAATAGCCGCAATAGCAGACGGTATCTACCTTGGAATCGGCTGTTTCACTCTTAACAGCGGCTCACTTGATATAGTAAGTGAGGAAGGAAATGCCATCACCGTCTCGAGTGATCTCGGCGACGTGTTTGTATACGGCGGTGATCTTACCATCAAGGCCGACAAGGGCAACGGTATATACAGCCCCATGAGTCCCGTTACCATCGGTAAGGGTAATGTTGATATCACTGCGGGTAATGACGGTATTGTCAGCGGTTCTGCAATTATTGTTGATGCTCCTGTTGAATCTCTTGTTATAAAGTCACTTAACAGTGATAAGGATGCCGATTACAGCGCATTTAAGATCGACGATAAGGATCTTCTGTCCCTGGACTCTATCCTTGTTGTATCCGCTTCCCTTAGCTCTGGCGGCTCATCTGCCGAAGCTCTTGATACAGCTAAACTCGGTGATTACGATTATATTTATGTAAGACGTCCCGTAGTACACGTGGGCGGCATTGGACTCGGTGTTGGCGATTACCTCGCCGAGGGTGCTACCGCTTCTACTGCAACCGCAGTAAGCGGCGATCGTGCTTATCTTGAAAAGGCAGGCGGCGAGCTTCGTCTTAACCTGGTTGATTTTGATCTTGCCTCCGATGCTGACGGTATCGTCAGTGACGGTGCTTTGACTCTTGTCCTTTCCGGAACAAGTAAGATAAGTGCAAAGGATTACGCACTTATGATTGACGGTGCACTTACTATAGGTACCGGCAATCTTGAGCTTTCCTCCTCCGCAAACTGTGCGGTATGGCTTGACGGTGATCTTACCGTTGAGGGTAACGTAACAGTAAACGGTAAGGAAGCCGGTATTTTCGGTGCTGATACTCTCGAGGTAAAGAACGGCGGTCTCGACGTTACTTCCGGTAAGACCGGTATATACGCAAATAATATTACAGTTAACGGCGGTGAGCTTACCGCTGTATCTACCGATACTAACTCTGACGCTGAATACAGTGCGGTAGAGCTTCTCGGCGGAACTCTTACCGGCGGCAGCGGGCTTGTTATTCTCGCTTCCGTTGACCCTAACGGGGTTCTCGGTGCGTACAACGCAGCCGATATTGCTACATACGATATCATAAAGGTTGGCACAGTAGCGGTAGGTTCTGTGGATCTCACTCTTTCCGACTACGATCTTGACCTTGATGCTTCCGGTGTTAAGGTAACTACCGGCACTGCTGGTATCAAGCTTGACAGCTTCGGCCTTTGTACCGATGACGCAGGTACTGCGGCAGACGGTAAGATAACACACAACGTACAGTACTACCTCAAGGCTGTCCTCAGTGCAGAGGAAGGCTACTACTTCGGCGAAGCCGCTATCACCCTTGACGGTGTAACAGCAGTTAAGTCAGAGCTGAGTGATGGTGTTTATAC
>JAFQUL010000088.1 GCA_017408535.1 Clostridia bacterium | reverse complement strand
TACTCGGTGTCAGAGTGACACCGTTTTGCTAACGCAAAAACGTAATTCGTCTGTAATTAGAAGATATGTTTCAGTTCGGGGTATTACAGTAAATCTCTCGTTATATATTTCATCGCTGACTCTATAGTTGATCGCCCTCTCCGTCAGCCTTCGGCTGCCACCTCTCCCAAAGGGCGAGGCTTTGCTGATAGGCTCTCCGTCACTCGGGGACGATTATCGTTCTGCATTATTTCTAAGATACATTGTCGTCCCCTTAAATATTTTGTTGTTTGCCAAAGCAAATAACAAAATATTTTCTGCAGATTGTACCGCCTCTCCCGGAGTGAGAGGCTTAGAGATTTATCGTCGGACATTGCTTTTCAGCCTTTCTTTTATTACCCTATCGATCATACAACACACCCCGTCGAACTTCTCATCAATATCTTTATTTGAAAATCTTAGTACCTGTATTTCATATTGCCCTATGATCTCTGTCCTTATTTTATCATGTTCTTTTCCATCCATTGAATAATGCTGTGATCCGTCAAGTTCTATCACGAGACGTGCTTGGTGACAATAAAAATCCACAACAAAATTATCAATAATTCGTTGTTTATATATCTTGATAGGATAGTGCCTCAGATAATCATACCATAAGTGGTTCTCCTGGCGAGTCATATTACGGCGTAAGAACC
Source organism: Clostridia bacterium (assembly GCA_017408535.1). Taxonomy (GTDB): domain Bacteria; phylum Bacillota; class Clostridia; order Oscillospirales; family CAG-272; genus RGIG2161. Next base: position 6,357 of record JAFQUL010000088.1, on the reverse strand, counting down.
TGGCATTTCCGAGGAGTTGGTTGTTCTTCTTGATCATTTGATTTTTGCCTTTCTTTAATATGGCCTATACTATCAATATAGCATATTCCCCGGGAGAAGTCAATTTCTGCTTTCTTTAGCTCTTGTATAATATCCTCAGAAAAATTGCACAAAAAAGAGATATAGGCTATGTGCAAAAGGCAGATTGATAAGATTATCGCGATAGATGTTTGACAATCACTTGACCGTGTGATATAATTTGTTCAGTAATACTATACACCATAATTATAATGAAAGAGTAAGGACGGTACTATATATGTACGGTGAAAAAATATCCGCTCTCGGGAAAGCCCTCTCTGATAATATCGGCAAGGTCATTCTCGGCAAGGAAGGGCAGATCAAGCTTATTATCGCGGCACTTTTCTCTGAGGGACATATACTTCTTGACGACATCCCCGGAACAGGTAAGACCACTCTTGCCCGTGCGCTGGCAAGATCTATTTCCGCTGACTGCAAGAGAATACAGTTCACCCCGGACATTCTTCCCTCGGATATAACCGGTATCAACTTCTTCAGCCAGAAGGAGAGCGAGTTTATCTTCCGCCGCGGCCCGGTTTTCTCAAACATCGTTATCGCCGATGAGATAAACCGTACTACCCCCAGAACTCAGTCCGCACTTCTTGAGTGTATGGCTGAGCGCCAGGCTACCGTTGACGGTGTGACCTACGAGCTTGAGGCACCCTTCTTCGTTATCGCCACTCAGAACCCAATTGAGTCCTACGGTACCTTCCCGCTTCCCGAGGCACAGACCGACAGATTTTTGATGAAGATGTCTCTCGGCTACCCCGACTTTGAAAGCGAGATGGCTATGCTGGATTCTCAGAGAGATGCAGTTCCCCTTGAGCTTATTTCTCCCATCTGCACCAAGAACCACATCGTTGCCGCCGCTGAGGCAGTGAAAAAGATAACCGTCGGCGACAATATCAGAAAATATATCGTTCTTATCGCAGAGCAGTCAAGAAAGATGGACCGCATTGCGGTTGGTATCAGCCCCAGAGGCAGCCTTGCCCTTATGCGCGCGGCTCAGAGCTGGGCAGGTCTTGAGGGCAGGGATTACGTTATTCCCGACGACGTAAAGGCTGTTGCCCGTCCCGTTCTTTCCCACAGATTGATAACCAGATCAAACAGTACTGTAAGAATAGATCAGTCAAACGAAAACCTCGTTGATTACATCCTTGATACAGTAGCAGTACCGGTATAAGGCGTATTCTTGTAAATACCCGGAGAAAGGAGGGGAAGTATGTTTTTTATCGCATTTCTCATTGCCATGGTGGCGGCATATTATATTCAGAGGATACTGTTTTTCTCTGACGTTTTTGCTCATCTTGAATACGGTGCTGAGCTTGAGACCCGTGAGGTGTACTCAGGAGACGACGTGTATATGTACGAGGAGCTCACGAGCGAAAGACGGCTTCCCATCCCGTATATGAAGGTCAATACCGAGCTTCCCCGGGGGCTTAAGTTCCGTCTCACCGAGAGAAAGAACGGCGAGATAAAGGACGATCTTATGCAGAACGTGCAGAGCGTGTTCGTCATCAGAGGAAAGAGAAAGATCCGCCGCAGATGGCGTATCTCCTGTCTGAAGCGGGGAGTATACAAGGTCGGCAGTGCCACTCTGGTCTCAGGTGACGTGTTCGGTATGAAAGCGGTATCAAAGATACTGACCGCAGATGACGGCAACGTCTTAACCGTCCTTCCGTCTACCGTTGACCTTGCTGAGAAGTTCATCTCATCAAATCTTGAGAACGGTGATATCCTGTCAAACAGACGTCTGCTGTCAGAGCCTTATCTCAGGGCGGGTGTGCGTGATTACAGCGCAGGCGACCCTATGAGAAAGGTAAACTGGAAGCTCAGTGCCTCACACGGCAAGCTGCTGGTCAACATTGAGGAGTTTACCAAAAAGCGCAGCTTCAATATTTTCCTCAATATGAATACCCGTGAGATCGAGCGTGATCCGGAGAATCTCTGCGATCCTCTCAGCCTTGAGAGATGCATTACGGTGTGCTCCTCCATCTTTGAGAGAGTTCTGCCGGAGGGTATTCCTCTGCGGCTTATTTCAAACTGTCCGCCTCCTGTCTGTGACGGCGGGGTCGGTGCGGCGGATGTTGAGGGTATCGGCGAGACGCTGTTCTTTTCCCGTGAGTACGAGGGCAGGGGAGACCTGCTGGACGCTCAGAGAATGCTGGCGGGGATAGATCTTACCCTTACCGTTTCATACGATAAGGTGCTTGACCACATAACCGAGTATGCCAATCACTACTGTGAGGGCGGCGGTCTGGTGGTGGTCACTCCCTTCATTGACGAGAGAATGCTTAACTTCTACCGCGTGATGAAGGCAAAGGGAACTGAAACTGTATTTTACGTTACCGCTACCTTCGGTAACTCTACCTATAACACGGACGAGTGCGACGTTTATTTCGCAACTGATTTTTGATCTGCAAATTTTCGGGAAAGGAGTGACAGACTGTGAAAAAGCTGTTCGGTGCAATATATAAGCTCATTGCAGTTATCGGTATCGGAGTGTTCTTCTTGCCGCTGGTGAGCCTTTTTCTCGGCGGATACGGCGATTTCTTCTTTAAGCTGACTCTCCTCGGTATCATCTATGCCGCTATTGCCGTAGGGTACTGTATGTCTGCCCTCTTTGCCCTTGCCGTCCGCTACAAGAGACCTCCTGCCGATTCGGTGGAGAAGACCTTCCATTTCGGAATGGTGACCGTGCCTGCGGCCGCCGCGGCTATCATAGCTATACTGTCGGTCAGGGTTTTTGACCGCCTGCTCTTTGATTATGCAGAGCTTTTGGGCGGCAGATACGATCAGAAGTCATTTCTGCCCTATCTCGGTGCCGCTATGCTTTTCGTGATAATCGTTATGGGGGCGGTGACCTTCTTTCTTCCGGTGGCAAGACTTATTAATCAGAATACCGTTACTATAGCCGTTCCGCTGTTCCTTGGAGAATATATCTTCCTCGGTGATGAGATCCTTATGATATCTGTGGCGGCGGTGTATTTCTTTGCCTCTGCGGTTATACTCAACCAGTACTGTATCAGCCGTAACGTTTTTGACTCGGTGTCTGACATCACTTCCGCACAGCGGGGGTATAATATGGGGCTGTCGGTGGCTATGGGCGGTATAGTTTTCCCGATCTTCTTACTGGTGGCTATAGTCGTTGTGGGTCTGACGGTGGCGGTGAAGATACCCATCTTCCTTATCGCTCAGCAGATCCTGGCACCGAGCACAGAGGAGGGCAGAGACGATGCCTTCAGCGATTTTGACACTGCGGGCAGAGCCGGAGCATTTGATGAGGCGGTCCTGGGCGGATCTCCTCTCGTTGGTACGTTTTTTGCTCTGTTCTGCATTATTTGCCTCGGTACGATAATATTTTTCGGTATCAAAAAGACCGTTCCGAACTTCGGTATTATCGAGGGTATAAAGGATTTCTTCCGTGCCATTGCCGACTATTTTATGTGGTATTTCGGCCGCAACCGTCACGGTGTTATGATAAACGAGACCGTGTTCTACAAGGATGAGGAGACCGCTCTCCAGGATGCCGTGATCGCGGAGTATGATCCTACGGTGAAGCCGCCGAAGACCTACAAGGACTTCTACCGTGTGTTCTCAAAGCTTGAAACAGCGGATAAGCAGATATCCTATGCCTACAGCGCACTGAGATCGATATATAACGACCGCAATCTGACGAAAAAGACGGACACTCCCAGAGAGACCGAGAAGAAGCTGACCGATTACGACGTGTCCTTTGATATCGAGCTTATTACCAAAAAGCACGAAAAGCTGTTTTATGCCTGCCATACCCTCACAGACTCCGAGATAACAGCGGCTCTCGGGGAGATCTGCCGTGATCTTGAGAGAAAGCTCAGCTGACCGCCGCGGCAGTACACATATAAGACGTAACGACTATACCTTGCATAGAAAGGTATGTAAAAAGGAGTACGAACTAAAATGTCCGTACTCCTTTTGTTTATTCTCGATAGGTGTCGCCCCTGCGTGTCATCTTTATCGGAGTACTCCCGAGATTCCACCTTCGCTTTGCTCGGTGCTTTTCCGTCCGTGTCATCCTGAGCGTAGCCGAAATGGAGGATCAAACGGTACAAGGTACCGCCCCGGATCTCGGACGGAAAAGTTCGACTCCGCTACGCTCCGCTCAGAAAGACACGGGCGAGATTTTCGCAAACCCGTAAGGGTGAACTGCGTTCGCCCGCGGACGTGCAATGCACGCCCCTACAGATATATGTATATCTTCAAAAATGATATGAAACATTGTAGGGCTGGGGCTTGCTCCCGCCGTAGGTTGTTAGGATTTTATTTTATATTTCGCCTCGTAGAACCTACGGGCCGCCGGGGCGTCGGCCCCTACAAGGTTGATATATATTTTCAAAATGCGATGATATTCGGGTAGGGGCGTGCATTGCACGTCCGCAGGTTGCTCGGGGGTTGATTCTGTATTTTGATCCGTAGGGGAGGATATCATCCTCCCGCAAGTTGTTTAAGGTCTAATTTTGTATTTTACCTCGTAGAACCTACGGACCTTCGGGGATGCAGGGCCTTACAGGTGTGCTGTGTGCTTCCTTGTTTGTTCTCTATAACGTATATCAAATACGCAGTCTTTATATAAGCACATTGATTCACTAAAAGCTCGCAATACGGAATATTACGGGAAGCTGCTTGCATTACAGAGTGCTGCTTAAATGTACATATTTAAGTTATAGCTACGTATTTTATTACTGTATCAGATCCACTAAAGAGAAAAAGTAACCCGGCAGATCAGAGAGAGGACAACGTCCTCTCTTTTTGCTTTTCAGATAGTTAATTATTACTTGAATATTTAGAAGCGAAGATCACAAACCCACTCCTGTCATTCATTTATAGTTGGTATGCTTTTTTAAGCTGTAATAAAATGTCACTATTAACTTATTCTGGAATTTTTTTGAATAAAAATACAAAAAAATGTAAAAAAACTTTTTAGAAATATATATTTGCCTATTGATTTTTTATAAAAAATGCATTATAATTATGTTACGTGGATAAATCTGGGGGAAAGTGCACCCAAAACCCATTAAAATTGGCTGAAAGTGAGGTGATTTCTGTGCTGGCAACTCTCGTTGGTCATTATTCGCATACCGTTGATGACAAGAACAGATTGTTCATTCCCGTTAAGCACAGAGATCAGCTCGGTGATACTTTTATCATTACTCAGCTTTTTGATAAGTGTATTTCCGTTTACTCAATGAGTGAGTGGGATAAACTTACCGATAAGATAAACGAGCTTCCTCAGATCGAAGCCCGTGATATCCTCCTCTATCTCTTCTCGAACGCAGTTGACGTTCAGCCCGATAAGCAGGGAAGAATAATCCTCTCGCAGGAGCTCAGAGAGTTTGCTGAAATAGAGAAGAACGCAGTTGTTGTAGGTGCCGGTAACCATGCAGAAATATGGTCAGAAGCTAACTGGGCAGAGAAGAAGGGTCAGATGAATTCTGCTAGTATCCTTGACAAGCTCAAGAGCCTTGGATTCTGATATGGGGAGTAACACCTTTTCACACGTTTCGGTCATGCTCCATGAGTGTATAGATGCACTCAGGATCGATCCTGACGGTATATACGTTGACTGTACCGCAGGCGGCGGCGGGCACTCCTATGAGATAGCATCCCGTCTGAAGAATGGCAGACTTATAGCCATTGACCGTGACAGTGCCGCTATTGCGGCGGCAGGTGAGCGTCTTGCTTCGTTTTCAGACAGAGTAACGCTTGTACATGACAATTTTCTTAATCTCTCGGATATTCTCGAGGGACTTGGTATTGATAAAGTTAACGGTGTTCTTATGGACCTTGGGGTATCGTCTCATCAGATCGATACCGCAGACAGAGGCTTTTCCTATATGAAGGATGCCCCTCTTGATATGAGAATGAACCGTGAAGACAGCCTTACCGCATACCGTGTGGTAAATGAGTATTCAGAGGAAGAGCTAAAACGCATCTTTTATGAGTACGGCGAGGAAAGATACACTCCGAAGATAGTATCAGCTATCATTAAAAGCCGTGAGGTATCTCCTATTGAAACGACCGGTCAACTGTCCGAGATCATCACGGCCGCATATCCCCGCCGCCATGATGAGGGTCACCCTGCAAAGCGTGTCTTTCAGGCAATACGCATAGAGGTGAACAGAGAGCTTGACATTATCGCCCCTGCAATAAGGGCGGCTACAAATGCTCTTGACAAAGACGGTATTGTAGCGGTGATCACCTTCCACTCACTTGAGGACAGGGCGGTCAAAAATGAATTTTCAGCATTGGCACGGGGTTGTA
>JAFQUL010000087.1 GCA_017408535.1 Clostridia bacterium | reverse complement strand
TGACTTTCCCTGATCAGTGCCGATGTAGTTTTTGTACCTTTCACCCTCCTTCGGATGTATGTTCGGTGATGTGGTATCTGTCACCGACGTGTCTGTACTGTCAGCAGTCACTACAGGCGGCAAATTACCGTCATCCTTCATAAAGAAGGGAATAGCCACCGCGATAGCCGCCATAGCCACCGCACCGGCGGCTATAGAGACAGCACCTCTGATATAATTCTTTCTCTTTTGCTTTTTTCTCTCTGATCTTGCCGTGTTATATTCACTGATAAAGCCTTCGTCTATTTCGCCTATCATTTCTATGAGCGTGGTTTTGCTTTTCATATATCATACCCCCGTTCTTTAAGTATCTTCTTCAGCTCTGCACGCATCCGTGACAACCGTTTTTCAGCAGTATTTGTACTGAGTGCCAGATCACGGGCAATGCTCTGAATACTTTCAAACTCATAGTACCGTCTGATAAATATTTCTCTGTTTTCCTTGCTTTGCCGTGACAGAAAGATATTAAGGGCATCCTTTATGCTGAGCATGTCCACCACCGTGTTTTCGGTATCGCAGAGCTCCGGCAGCTCCTCTGCCGCCTCAAGGTATATCTCACGTGCTCTTTTCTTTGCGCTGTTGTACCTTATCCTGTCTATTGCCTGCCTGCGCATAATGGTGGATATGTATCCTATGTAGCTCTCAGGTCTTTGCGGCGGAACAGTATTCCAGACTTCAAGCAGAGTGTCGCTGATACATTCCTCGGTGTCCCTTCTGTCAAGGTGCAGATTGCCGGCTATTCTTTTCATTAGAGCTGTATAGAGCTCTTCAAGTTCTTTGAGTGCCCAGCCTTCGCGACGGCAAAGGGCATCGGTTATTTCATCGGTCGTATACGATCTTTTCACACAGCACCACCTCCTACGTTTTATGCTTTCACTTATATAGTCGAAAATAATATTATAGACTGACACATTTTTTATTATATCAGATTTTTATTTCATAATAAAGGCTTTAGAGACTGCCAATCTGTTGCCTCTGTGATAGTTTTGTGCTATAATAGTACCAAGGAAAAGTACGTACCGACAGTACGGAGGCAGTGGAAAAAAGTGTGTAACAAAAACGGAATAAAGATTTCTTTTATTATAAATCAGCCGATCACCTTTGCGGCGGCATATACCGGGGGCAGAAAAAGTCTCCTTATCGAGCTCGGAGAAAAGAGGATCAAAATTGCTCTCTTCTGTGACGGTACAGATGATCCCACCGTGCTCCTCTCGGAGGGCGGGGGAGGTACAGGAGAGAAGATAGAGATAGATATTTCCGGCCGTACTGCCGTACTGTACAGAAACGGTACTCATGAGGACGAAAAGCAGCTGACAGGCGACCTTTCTTACAGAAAAGAGGATAAGATCCTCAGTCCCGATCTGACATTCACCGTGGAGGACGGGAATACTGTATCTGAATAATAAACGGAGCTGTTGCACTTGTAGTGCAACAGCTCCGTTTTGGTTATTTAGGTCTGGGGATCGCTCCCGCCGTAGTTTTTTATAAATTCTGCTTAGCATATAAGTTTTATCACTGTGGCACGATCGCTCCGCCGAGGATTATTTCACAGCAGTCCTCCGGTATCGATGCAGAAGAGAGAAAGGCAGTGATACCCGGTATACTCTCTTCTGAAGCAATCTTCAAGCTGACTTTATTATCACTTTTCATCACACCGCAGGCAAATATTCCGAGCTCTAACATATGGGGCCTTATTATGTCGTATGCCTCTTTAAGATATGTGTACGAGAACTTAACCGTATGAAAACGGACAATGTCCGGATCAACTAAGCTTGTGTAATGAGAGGCTTCGTCAATCGGTATGGTGATATTAACGTGAAGATATCCGTCATCTCCGCGGTATGTTCCGCCGAAGTCATCGGGATAGAGATAATCGCTTGGGTTCTCGGGGTCTATCGGGAAGATACTGTGGATCCTTCTGAATTGTTCTGATATAGCATTATTTCTTGCTTTTTCCTTTACCACCATCTCCTCGTATTCATCCACCGTGATCCCGCGGAGTATCTCGAACATCCGCTTCCCTTTGCCATCCTCTATCCGATAATACGTCTCTTCTCTTCTAAGATCGTCTGCGAAGGAAGATAAAATGAGAGGAAATACGTCTCCGTTTGCGGTGATCACGTCAATATACAGATTAAAGCTACTTTCCTCTATTCGGTATTCATTCTCGCGGTAATCGCTGCTTTGTGAAAGCTCGGGGTTGTTTCTGCGGTCGGAGTAATGTGTGATCTCGGCATTTTTTATGATTCCGTAGAACTCACTGATCAGCTCACGGGAAGTAACGCTCTTTTCTTCTCTGTTTGATGCATTGTTTCTTTCACTGTTCAGCGCCTTTATATCATTGTCTGAGGCAATACCGTATATCTTAAGAATATCCTCTACAGTCCATTTACCGCCACCCTCGGCTATTGACGAGAACATCCATACACCATACTCATCTTCAATATACATTAGAGGGTTATCTTTATAGTTGACCTCGCTTATCTGCTTGTTTGACAGCTTTATATATTCCGCGTCTTTGCCTAAGACGGTGAAGCGCATCCATTCACCTGTCTGCGGTATTATGACGGGGGAATCAATGGGGGCGGTAGTCTCTACACTGCCTGTATCAGTATCAGGGGGATCAGTTACCGGCGTATCCGTTGTAATATCATCGGGAGCCGTGGTCTCTACACTGTCTGTATCGGTGTCGGGGGGATCAGTTACCGGTGCATCCGTTGTAATGTCACCGGGGTCCGTGCTCTCTGTACCGCTTGTGTTTTCGGTATCCTTAGTATCTGTGTCTGTAGTATCTATCGGCAGTACCGGCTTATTGTGTCTGAAATGGGGAAATATAAGTGCTGTGCCAAGTAGTACTGCAAATACAGCGGCTATTGCACCGTACCGCAGCAGTACCGCGGACAGAGGTGCTTTTTTTTCGGTGACTTCTGTTTTATTTATCAGATCTGCGTCTGCGTAACCCAGCGCATCAAGTAAATCCTTTCCTCTCATAGATCATACCCTTCCTTCATAAGAAATTTCTTCAAGCCGTTTCTCGTTCGGAGCAGAGACATCTTTACCTTACTCTCTCCGATACCGAGAGAGCGGGCAATGTCCTCCACAGACTCTGTGTGCCAATAGCGTCTCATAAATATGACCTGCTTTTCTTCGCCGAGTGAACGGATGTATCTGCTGATCGCCCGGCCAAGCTCGCTGTATTCCACCCTGCAGGGGGTATCGTCGGGGGATGGGATACATTCTTCCATTTCCGCTGTCAGCTCGGTAATGACCGTTTTCCTTTTCTGTCTGCCGCGCATCCTGCATACGTCTATTGAAATATTGCGGATGATCCGTGCAAGAAAGGCAAAGAGATATCCCGACGGGTCATGGGGCGGAATACTGTTCCAGGCTTCAAAATACGTATCGTTTTCACATTCTCTGGCAGTCTCATCGTCTTCTACTATGTGGTAGGGTATATTTCGGAGAGCGTTGCCGTATTTTTTTGAGGTGTTTTCAATGGCCGCCTCATCACGGTCCATAAACAGAGCTACTATTCTGCTGTCGTCCAAAGCCCAATGCTCCTTTCATATCTTATTTTTGAAGGCCTTCACCTTATATAGCGACATTTTTACTGTCAGGTCACGCGATTTGTAAAATTAACCCGTTTATTTTATCAAAATATTCCACGACCGTTACTTGTTCAGTTTTACAATGATATATTATCTGCACGGTCGAATGCTTAACGTAAATGGTACGCATATTCAAGCCTTGATCAATCTTTACTACGGAAGAATTTCGTATTTCGTAAGAAAACGAAATTCTTGTGAGAATGTACAACTACAACTTTCGAGTTATAGCTACACGATATGCATATTCAAGCCTCCCTCTTGAGGTAGAGGGACCACAAGAATTCCATAGGAAATCCGGAGGATTTTGGAATTCGGTGGTGGAAGGAGTCGATTCTTTATTCCTTTATTTCATATAATTCTGTTTGTTTTTACTCCCTCAGTCAGCAGGACATTAGCTCCGCAATGTCCTGCTGACAGCTCCCTCAAGAGGGAGCCTTGCGGATAAATAGTTTCGTATTTCGTAAGAAAACGAAATTCTTGTGAGAATGTGCAACTACAACTTTCGAGTTATAGCTACACGTTGCGCACATTCAAGCCTTGAACAATCTTTACTACGGAAGAATTTCGTATTTCGTAAGAAATCGAAATTCTTGTGAGAATGT
>JAFQUL010000013.1 GCA_017408535.1 Clostridia bacterium | reverse complement strand
AGGTGATCTTCTCAATAGCGGCAAGGTGCTTGAACAGATAAAGTGCGGCAGAGTAAAGACCGAAGGAGAAGAAGAACCATCCGTATACTCTCATTCTTGTCTCGCTGAGACCTGCGGCAAAACGCCTCAGTGTCTCTGCAATAACACTGCTCTCTATCCATTTTGAGAGTACTTTTCGAATCGGTCTGAACTTTTCTTTTACAGTACCGATGAATGTGGGATCGGTGAGTTTTTTTCTCTTTGTCTTTCTTGACTCCTCATTTGACGATGCAAAAAAGTGCCCCGTAAAGCTGGTGGATGCTTTTTTGTATAAATACTCGGAAAAACGGTCTAAGAGGTGAAGTATACCGCTGCCCTTTTTCAGAGTTTTCTTCTTTTTGTTGTTCACGTCCGATCCTCCTTTCCCGTGTGTTTTAACTTTTTATAGAGAAATCCTGTAAGATAGGGAATAGCACCTGCGGTAAAAACTGCGGCAGATACCAATATATTTTTAGTCGTCCCGGCTCTGACGGGATCGTTTTTTGCAATTGAATAAACAGCTGTCATCATTATTATGGCGAAAAGAGCGGGAAATGCGGTCCTTGAAATATGCCGTAAAGCACCTTTGACCGAAAAATGGATGTCCGCTTTTCTGAGAGAGAAGAGCATAACCGAAGCTGCCGTAAGCTGTCCTGCACCGTAGCCGATTCCGACAGAAAGGATATTGCCGTCGGACAGCTTCTGTGACACGAAGGTGGCAGAAACAGTTGCCGCTATACCGCAGAGGGCGGCGATTATCGGGACCACTCTTAGTTTCTTTGCGTAAAAAACTCTTATCAGTATATCAGCTACAGAGTAAAAAGGAACGGATAACGCCATTACCCTAAGTAGCCCCGATACGGAAAACGCATCTGCCGCCGTGAAGCTGTCACGGAGATATAGCACGGATACTGCTTCCCCCGACAGTATAAAAAGCAGTGCCGAAAAGGGAAGGGTGAGAAAAAGCGAAGATAAAAGTGCTTTTTTTACCGTCTGCGAAAATCCGTCGGGATCGCTAAGGCCGACAAGCCTTGAGATAGACGGGAAAATGTATCCTGATATACCGTGCGTCAGGACCCCTGCGGCTATTATATATATATTGTAGGAATAATCAAATACGGATACCCCGCCGTGGGTACTTGACGTAGATGCAAAGAACGTTCCGATAAGAAGTGCGGCGGGACCGAGCCATGCCCCCAGAGCGGCGGGGGGAATGCCTGCCACAGCATCTCGGAACTCTTTTGTTTTGAAGCTCGGCCGTGAACGGGGGAATCCCCCACGGAAAACAAGCGGAATAAGCAAGGTCAGAAACTGTGCCGCCCAGGACAATGTATATACAGCGGCAAGATATACTATCGCTGTTCTTTTGGGAAATCTACCTGAAAAGATAAGATATGCCGCAGCGAGAAGATTTGAGCCTGACGATACAAGGGCGGGAAGAATAAAACTGCCCCGTGACTGCAGTATCCCCGACATAACGTAGCACCCACCGATAAAAATAACGGAGGGAAACATTATTCTCAGAAGACGTACAGCTAAAGTATGCGTATCCGGATCAAGGCTCGGTACTGTTGTAAAAATAAGCTGAGGTGCAAAGACCTCACCCACCGCAGTAAGTACTGCGGTTACAAGTGCGACCGTCAAAAGGAATGCGGCGGTAAAGGAGTCTCTTCTTTTGGGCTGAAGATCCTCCCGAAATGAATTATACGCGGGTATAAAGCAACCGGTAATTGCGGCTGACAGCAAGATGTCAAAAAAGGACAGCGGTATCCTCTGCGCCGCAGTAAAGGCAACAGCCTCCTGGCCGGTGCCGAAGGGTGCGGAAAACAATGCGTTTCTCAGTGCTCCGAGAATTTTTGAAAATAAAGTGGCAAGTGTCATTATTACCACGGTGCGCACAGCTCTCCGTTCCCTCATTCACATTCTCTCCCGGGTTATTCTTTTTTCAGTAGGTCCGGCCGCCGCTCTGCGGTGATCTTTTCTGCCTCACTTCGCCGCCAATCGGCTATCTTTTTGTGATCTCCTGAAATAAGTACCTCGGGGACAGTCCTGCCGCGGAAGTCAAAGGGACGGGTGTACTGGGGATATTCGAGAAGCCCATCCGAGAGACTCTCACTCTCGTGACATTCCGGAGCGGAAAGCACACCGTCAACCAGACGGGCTACCGCATCGACAAGTATGCATGCGGGGATCTCGCCGCCGGTAAGCACATAGTCACCGATGGAGATCTCCTCGTCTATTATTTCGTCGCAAATTCTCTGGTCAACACCCTCATAGTGTCCGCAGAGGATTATAAGGTTGTCATATTCCGACAGCCGTTTTGCGTCATCCTGGGTAAGCACCTTACCCTTGGGTGACATATACACCCTTCTTACGGTGCCGGACAGCTCCTTCATTATTTCAAGGTAACAGTTATATATGGGGGGAGCTGCCATCAGCATTCCTTTTCCGCCGCCGTAGGGTGTGTCATCCACTCTGCGGTGCTTGTCCTCGGAATAATCCCGTATATTGTATTCAGTTACTTTTATTGCGCCGCTTTTCTGAGCGCGGCCGATGATGCTTTCCCCAAGAACTGTGTGTACCAGGTCGGGGAACAGTGTCATAATACTAAAGGTCACTTTATCTACTCTTTTCTCTGTCAGTCAAACATTCCGGGGATGGGCTTTATATATATAGCATTGTCAAGATCGATGTTTTTTATGAATTCGGGTACTGCCGGGATCATTGCCTCGCCGTTCTCGGTTTTCACAACGTAGATATCTGATGCGCCTGAATTGATAACGTCTATGAGAACGCCGTACTTTTCTCCGCTGTCGGGATCTACAAGCGGCAGACCGATAAGGTCAACGATAAAGTAGCCGCCCTCGCTAAGCGAGAAGTCATCTCTGTCTGCGTATATTATTTCATTTTTTGCCTCGATAGCCTTCTCAAGTGTGTCAAGTCCGTCGAGGGTCAAAAGAACAAACTGCTTCTGAAGAGATGCGTGTATCACGTCGTATTTAATATATTCCCCAGCTTTTTTTCTGTATACCGCAGGAAGCTCTGCCAGAACGCGGGGAGTGTCGCAGTAAGATTCGACCTTGACTACACCTCTGACACCGTGTGTATTTATTATCTTACCGCATTCGAGATATTTTTCTTTTGCCATTTTTTCTACCTTTTATTATATTATATCTATGTTGAACGACTCGAATATTTCTGTCTCCGCTCCGCAGATATCACGGCACAAGAGAGAAAAATATTCCGTAATGTGTTTTTCTGTAAAATAATGTCCGGCTTCTATAAGGTTGATACCAAGCTTTTTAGCGTCGCACATAATATTGTATGACAGTCT
>JAFQUL010000086.1 GCA_017408535.1 Clostridia bacterium | reverse complement strand
TCCTCTTGCTTTTTATCCGAGTCTTCTCTGATATCCTTTAGCCTTTGATAAACGTACATACGGTATCTCCCACTCCGAAAAAGGTCATGTTTATAGATCATATTATATCACGGCATTCGAAAAAAACCTTGTCGAGCATTCAAACGAATGCTATAATGTGGTATATGCATCTGTCTAAGTGCAAATACAAAGGAGAGAAAAGCAATGAAAAAACACTTGAAACGCTGTGGAACGATTACCTTGCGGGCGAATGCGCAATAATTGACACCGAAGAAGAATGGTAAACATTTTGTAGTGAAAAGTGTTTTGTACACTATTTCTCGGAAGCACGGTTTTTCTGTGTGAGTTTTTATTAAATAGCTATTGTTTATTTCCCCGAATAGTGATAAAATAATGGTGATATTCTGAAACAACGGAAGAAAGAGGATGAGTATGTACAAGACCGAGACACACCTTCATACCGATGAGTCAAGCAGCTGCGGCAGGGTACCGGCAAAGGAGCTGATCCGTCTTTATAAGGAGGCGGGCTATACCACGGTATTCGTAACCGACCACTTCCAGAAAAAGGGCTTTGCGGCTTATGAAGCAACTGCACAGCTTCATGAGGAGCGCCTGCAGAAATTCCTGACGGGATATTATCTTGCAAAGGAAGAGGGAGATAAGATAGGTGTAAACGTTCTTTTGGGAGCAGAGCTTCGCTTCCTTCTCGGAAACGTGGTGGATTACCTTATCTACAATTTCGATATAGACGTGCTCAGACATTTTCCCCGCATATACGATATGACCCCCAACGAGTTTTTTGATTTCGCAAATGAAAGAGGCATCCTTGTTATTGCCGCCCATCCCTTCAGAGGCTCCCTTCATCCCGTTCCCAGCGCGGTACACGGCTTTGAGGTGATAAACGCAAATCCACGCAAAAAGGATGAGACCTATAACGATCTGGCTCTGGCGCTGGCTGACAGATACGGCTCACATCTCCGCACCGGCGGCTCTGACGCACACCAGTGTATCGACGTAGGTGCAGGGGGAATAATGACGGAAAAGCCGATACTCACCTCCGAGGACTATATAAACGTTCTGAAAAGCAAGAAATACACAATAATTAATAATACCGACGAGATACTCAGACGGGAAAAGGAGAAAAACAATGATAAATAATTCTTTTAACTACAAAACTGAAACCCACCTTCACACAAGCGAGACCAGCCCCTGCTCGCATATAAGCGCATCAGAGATCGTAAAAAGATATGCAGAGCTTGGATTTACCACCGTATTTGTGACCGATCACTACAGATGGGAGCTTTATGGAGAAGGCAAAATACAAAGTGCTGTCGAGGAGCAGCTTCGCGGCTACCGGGCAGTAAAGGCGGCGGGAGAGCCCCTTGGGCTGACCGTGCTTCTCGGTTGTGAGATATGCTTTGATGGCAAGGACTATTTGCTTTACGGTGTAAATGAAAAGACCTTTGAGGACCCTGCTATATATCAACTCAAAAATCCCATTGAGCTTAAGAAATACTGCGAGGGGAAAAACATCACCGTTATCGGTGCACACCCCTTCCGTGAGTGGAGAACACCGGTATTGGAAGCAGTAGACGGGATCGAAATAATAAACAATTCTACAGGGGAATTTCCGGGCAGTAATAACGATAAGGCACAGGCACTGGCAAAGGAGCTCCCGTATCTTCTCACTTCCTCAGGGTCTGATGCACACGATCCGGATGATATGGGTCGCGGAGGTATCATGACCGAAGAGCCCATCCGTTCCCCCGAGGACTATATAAGAGTTTTGAAGAGCAGAAGCTATAGGCTTATTGATAATCCGCCGACACTGCTTTAATTAAAAAACGGAGAAAACAATGGGAAAGTACATTTACAAGACGGAAACTCACCTTCACTGCTCGGAAACCAGTAACTGCTCATCTGTGTCCGCGGCTGAATACGTACACCGCTTTAAGGAAGCGGGATATACGACTATATTCGTGTCTGACCATTATTACAGAAAGAGATTTAAGGACTGCGAGACTGAGGAGCAGTACAGAGTCGCTATAGACAGTCAGCTTAAGGGTTACCGTACCGCAAAGGCTGAGGGGGACAGGGTAGGGCTTACAGTACTCCTTGCGTGTGAATTTCATATAGAAGATGACGATTATCTTTTTCTTGGTATAGATGAGAGCTTTTTCTATCACAAGGAGATCGGTACAATGACCCCCGAGGAGCTGTTTGCATTCTGCAACGAACACGGTTACACTCTTTTTGCCGCGCACCCATTCAGAGACGGCTGTACCCCAAAGGCACACGCAGTACACGGCTTTGAGCTTATAAATACCAGCTACAATCACTATGCCGATAATCATAACGAAAAAGCACTTGAGCTGGCAAAGACCCATCCTCATCTGCTTACCACCGGCGGCTCTGATGCCCATACCTTAAATGACGTGGGTACAGGCGGTATTATGACCGAGGAGCCTGTCCGCTCTGTTGACGATTATCTGAGAATTCTCAGAAGCGGCAACTATGAGATCATAAACAATAAACCCGAGGGCAGATAATTATGGAAAAAAAGCTATACAAGACCGAGACACATCTTCACTGCGGCGAGACCAGCGGCTGTTCCCTTGTAACAGGGGATGAATTTGTCCGCAGATATAAGGAAGAAGGATTTTCAACGATATTCGTTTCCGACCACTATAACAGAAAGTGGTTTTGCGACTGTGAGACCCGGGAGGACTATGATATTGCTGTTGAAAAACAGCTTCGCGGCTACCGTACCGCAAAGGCGGAGGGAGACAGGATAGGACTTCAGGTTCTTCTGTCGTGTGAGCTGAATATAGACGGTAACGACTATCTCTTCTACGGAATCGACGAGGAATTTTTCTATGATAAGAGCATAGGATATATGACCCCCCACGAGCTTTTTGCCTTCTGTAACGAACGGGGATATACCCTTATCGCCGCCCACCCCTTCAGAGAGGACAGAGTTCCCGTTCCCGAGGCGGTGCACGGTATCGAGATAGTAAACGGCGGACATAACCACTATTATCATAACAATAACGATAAGGCACGTGCTCTGGCAGAGAGCCTTCCGAACCACCTCCGGACCTCAGGCTCTGATGCCCATTTCCTTGAGGATATCGCTCACGGCGGTATCATCTCAGAGGAGCCGATACTCTCAAGCGAGGATTATATAAGAGTCCTGCGCCGGGGAAATTACGGTATAATAGACGTTCCCACGGCTAAAGAAGATATTAATTATTATTAAATAAAGGATCAAGATAAAAATGGAAAAAAAGACTTACAAGACCGAACCCCACCTTCACTGTGCCGAGACCAGCGGATGTTCCCACGTAGGCGGAGCGGAATTTGTCCGCCGTTACAAGGACGCAGGCTATTCAACTATCTTTGTGTCTGACCACTACAGACGCAAGAGATTTGAGGAGTGCGAGACCGAGGAGCAGTACAGAGAGGCGATAAACCAGCAGCTGGCAGGTTACTATGCGGCAAAGGAGGAGGGGGACAGGATCGGTGTTACCGTTCTTATGTCCTGTGAGCTTCATATCAACAAAAACGACTATCTTTTCTACGGTATAGACGAGAGCTTCTTCTACCATAAGGAGATAGGAAGCATGACCCCCGAGGAGCTGTTTGACTTCTGTAACGAGCACGGCTATACTCTCATTGCCGCCCACCCGTTCAGAGGGGACAGAGAGCCGGTTCCCCATGCGGTCCACGGCCTTGAGATCGTAAACGCAAGTCATAATCACTATTACCAAAACAATAATGACAAGGCCCTTGCCCTGGCTGAGACTCTTCCCGGTCATTACCGCACCTCCGGTTCAGATGCTCACTACGTTGCGGATATTGCCCACGGCGGTATTATTACCGATAAGAAGATCGAGTCCGCCGCAGATTACGTGGAAGCGCTGAGAAGCGGTAATTATGAGATCATCTGTTTCCCGCCCGAGGTAACTCCTCCCGGTGTGGTACTGTAATATTACGTGAATACAAAAAGGGGCTGTAAAAAACCTCAATGCCCTTAAACACGCAAAAAATAAACTAAATAAATAAAAAGAGTGCGGAAGAAGTAAAAAAATTCAAACTTCTTCCGCATTTTTAGTTTTTGTTATCTGATTAGATGTGTATATAAATGATTTGTCGAGCTTTTTGGGAATATGAAGACCTTGCCTCCCTCTGACGAGGGAGGTGGATTTTTGCGAAGCAAAAAGACGGAGGGAGAGAGCAAAAAAGCATTAAATTAAAGGCTTTTCTCTCCCTCAGTCACCTTACGGTGACAGCTCCCTCGTCAGAGGGAGCCAAGATTTGTGCTATCAATTAACTCACAAGTAAAAGGAAATTCTGTTTTTTACATCCCCTTTTATATCTAAAGAATAAAGTCTGCAAGAATATCGTAGAACTCAAGCTCAGCCTCACTTTCTCGCCATGAACGGAGACGCTGTCTTTTCATGTACGAGGGAAATGTATATGAGACCGTGGCAGAGCTGTCGCTTACCGAAAGAGAAAACTCGCAGTCGGTATTTACGCACAGACGGTAAAGCCCCGTAAGCTCTCCCGAGAATCCGGGGAATATTTTTATCGCATCAAGAGGATTCGCAGAGGACACTGAGAAATATCCAATATCCTTTGCCGGAGCGGAAAAGGAGAGGATGGCCTTGCTTTCATAGAGTATAAACCGGCTCTTTATCTCCGGCGACATAGGGTCGGGAGAGATGCATCTGGTTATAAGCGCCGTTGTCAGAAAGACCATAGCGCAGAGAGTGGATGCAGGCAAAAACAGCTCGGCTCTTTTCGCCTCGGGAGAAAAGGCCTCAATGCTTACCGCGGTGCTTTCTGTAGAGAAGCGCTTTCGGTAGGTCTTGTTAAGCGCACCTACAAGAAAGGATGGAGAGGAAAAACTCTTTTTCCTCTCACTGCCCGACGGCTTGAAGCATCCTCCGATAGCACAGTATCTTGACAGATAGCGATTCTTTTCTCTTTCCGGAAGAATGTCTGTGATCCAGCCGCTGATACGCTCGGAAAGGAGATCCTTGAGCTCCTCGTTATCTTTGCCTCGGGGAACGGGATCCTCACCGCACAGTATCTTTATAGGTGCTCCGTCGGTGCTGTCCCGAAAAGTGTCGAAAAACATTACCTCCTCACGGAATTCTCCGCCTCTGTACAGCGGCAGAAGACCGCTTTCCCTTGCTTTTTCCGAAAAGGTGACAGATGCGGCGGCAGAAAAGAACTCAGCCGCCCACCGACCGCTGTGCGGAATATCTCGGTGCTCCGGGTCGCCGAGGACGGCGGAGGAGATCACCACGCCGTTCTTTACGGCAAGGAGAGGAAAGCTGTCAATTTTTCTTTTTATCTCATTTGTTCGGTATTCGGTCATAATAATGTCAGTAGATCATCCAGTTGTCAATATGTGTGGCGTTGACGGCCAGGATCTCTTCGGGGATGGCATCGTCACCGACATAGGGCAGCACCACTCTCGGGGAGTGCTTTGTCAGCACCACGGTGGAGGCGGCTATCTGCTCGGTGACGGCATCGTAAATTTTGTCATTTTCCTTGGGTATATCCAGTACCACCGCAAGGAAATCGAATTTGGAGATCAATAGCTGAAGCTCGACTCCCGCATTGTTTGTATGTTCAAGCTCCACCGCTATCCCGAGAGGAAAGTCGGGAATGCGGGATCTGATCTTTTCCGCATATTCAAGGGCGCCGGTCCCTCCGTCTGCTTCAAGTGCCGTGCCGAAAAGCACCGCCTCGTCTATCCCAAGGGAAGGCAGCTCGCAGATAAGTGCGATCTCATACGACCGGAGAGCCTCGTCAGAGGCTGATTCTGTAGAAAAATCACCTGCGGAGAAGCAGCCTACCGTTCTCATACCGTGGGCGTGAAAGGCATCGGCTAACTCCTTGAGCACGGGGAGCGGCTCGCCGTCATCCCCGTCGTCATCTGCCTCTCTTTCGGAATTGAAGATAGCGGTAGTTTCTGATTTATATTGGGGACGTCCGTTTTCATCGGTGAGGCGGAGAGCAACACCGCTGTATCCCTTTGCGGTCAGCTCCTCTGCCAGCTCCTCTGCATCCTCCGGGGTAAGTCCGCTGAGGGATACCGGGTATGCGGACACCGGGGGTGCGGCGGTAATATTAAGCTCCTCCTCGTTTACCGTTACTTCATCCGGCATGGGAGAGGAGTTTTCCTTTGAGTCCTCGGCCTTACCCTTAAGATATTGGCCGAATAAAATTGTTGCGACTGTTACTATGATGACGGCAGCTATGACGATAATTACTGTTTTATTACCCTTAAATTTCTTTTTCGGGCGGTAATTGCTGCGGTAGTACATCTTAACGTCCTTTCGGTTTTATTTTTCCTTTTCTCTGTAAAGTTCCTTCAGCTCGTCTCTGAGCCCGTTTATATTGTTTTTTATCTGCGAATATCCGTAATAGATGCCTCCGCAGTAATTTTCTTTTTCTCTTGCGTAAACTGTTTGCCCGGTTATCTCTCCTTCTGGTGAGGGCCAGTCGTTTTCGTATCTGTAGGCACCGTAGGAGATATAAAACTCGGTACCGCTGTCTGAGAGGGCACGGCTCCACCAATCGGCAAGCTCGGGGAAGGGTGCGGCTTCGCTGTCGGCAGACCAGTATATCTGCGGAGCAAGGTAATCGACGTATCCACCCTCAGCCCATGCCAATGGGTCGCAGTAAATGTCGTAGTATGAGGACAGCCCGGAGGTGTTGCTGCCGCCGTTGATGCCGTTATCGTTTTTCCAGATACCGAAGGGCGCAACACCGAAGCGGCAGTTTATCCTCGCCTCTTTTACGGCGTTATAGCACTCTTCTATCATAAGATTTACGCTGTGGCGGCGGAAATCCCCCACAGAGGTGAACTCATCGCCGTATTTTGAGTAGCTTTCCCCGTCGCCAAATACTGCGAGAACGCTCTCCCCATCCTCTTTTTCCGTGTATACGGGATAGGGATAAAAATAATCGTCGAAAATTATTCCGTCGACGGGATATTTTTCTGCGATCTCTCTGACTCCGTCTGCGATCAGCTCTCTTACCTCGGGAAGACCGGGGTCAAAATACAGTCTGTTGTCAGGGTACTCCACCACGTATTCCGGGTGAAGTCTGGCGGGGTGTCCGGGACTTAGCTTTTTAATATCGGTAGTGCCTATAGAGGCTCTGAGAGGGTTTACCCAGGCGTGTACGGCAATACCTCTTTCATGGGCACTGTTTATAAGGTATTCAAGAGGGTCGAGTCCGTCGGGAAGTCCCGAGCCCTCGCTTCCGGTAAGATATTTCGATACCGGGAAGATATCCGAGGAATAAAAGGCGTCTCCCGAAGGTCTTACCTGAAAGAAAATGGCATTTGCGCCAATGGACAGCGAGAGGTCAATTATCTCCTCCAGCTCCTCCCTCAGCTGATCTGCCGACAGAGTTCTCTGTGAGGGGAAATTGATATTCATAGCGGTAGCTACCCATATTCCGAAGAGCTCATCCACGTGGTCTTCGCGCGGCGGCTCTGTTTCGTTTTTGTCATCCGTCTCCGCCGTCAGCACGTTTATCGGTGAGCAGGCAGACAGGATCAGGGACAGTATCAGCAAAAGAGGAATAAAAAGGGCTTTTTTCTTTATCAATTGTTACCTCCCTAAAAATCGCTTTCGTCAGATCTCGGAATACCTGCCAAGGAATCTGAAGTCAATAAGTATTTCTCCGGCGGCGGCAAGAAAATCGGATATCTCCCCGATCTCTCCGCTTTCAATAAAGTCAAGGTAGAAATCGTATTTTCCCGAGTCGTCTCTTGAGGGACGGCTCTCAAGCTTTGAAAGGTTAAGGCCGAGGGCGGCAAAATATGACAGAACTCTCGACAGATTGCCGCCGCTGTCCTCAAGTGAGAATCTGATACTGATCTTTTCCTTGCCGCCCTTGCAGGAGGGCAGGCAAAGAGCCTTGTCTCTGCCCACAGCAATAAAGCGGGTCCTGTTTGCGGCGGCACTCTGAATACCCTTTTCCTTAAGGTCAAGGCCGTATATCCTTGCACATTCTTCAGGAGCGATGGCGGCCTGACCGGGACCCAGCTTTGCCACTTCCATTGCGGCAACGGCGGTGTTGGCGGCGCAGACTCTCTCAACACCCAGACGGTCAAGATAATCCTTACACTGCTCAAGCGCCTGGGGATGTGAATGCACCGTGGTTATCTTTTCTTCAGAACAGCCGCGTGGAACAAGCAGACAGTGGTCTACCGATATGGTGACGGCACCGTTTATATAAAGAGGATTTGTCATAAGCAGGTTGTATACCGCGTTGACAGAGCCGGCGGTGGAGTTTTCTATAGGAAGAACGCCGTAGTCAAGCTCCCCCTCATTTACTTTAATGAAAAGGTCCTCCCAACGTGGGTAGAAATAAAGCTCTGCGCCCGGAAAGAGCCGTGATGCGGCAATAGATGCGTAAGAGCCGGCAACACCCTGACAGCCTATCTTCGGCTTGTGCGGCAGAGGGGAGAGAGAAATGTCAAGGGTCTCCTTCTGGTCTCTTGCGTGCTTGATGTACTGGTACAGACAGCTCATTGCCATAATGGAGTCAAAGCTGCCGCCGATCATAGATGTGTATCTGGGGTCGGCGTCTGACCTTGCCTTTTCTATAACTTCCTTTTCTCTTTTTCTGTCAAATACCGCAAGGCCATTTTCTCTTTTGTAGTCGGCTATTTTCCCGGCAACTGTCAGCCTTTCCTCAAGAAGGGACAGAAGCTGTGTGTTTATTTCATTTATTCTTTGTCTTTGCTTTTCAAGTTCGCTCATGGTTTTCTCTTTCCTTTGAATAGGTATCCTGCTGAGAAGATTATACTTTATTTTTTCTCTGTATATGCGTTTTTATCTGAATTCTTTTCCGTCAATATATACGCCCAGACGGTGTATCTCTACCGTGGAGGTTATATCCTCCTCAAGAGAGAGAGAAAGACGGCTGTCAAGGAGCTTGACCAGATACTCGGGATTAAGATAATTTGCACTGTCGGCAGTAAGACGGCAGGCAACCGTCACGGTGTTTCCCTCGCCTGTGACAGATACGTTGCTTATAAATGAAGAAATATCAGTTTCCTTCTCACCGCTTTTCGTCTTTTTGATTATGGTAAGAGGAGATGATGTGAGCACCTCTTTGGCGGCAGCTGCCCCGTCGGTACCAAGGGCGGTGGACGTGATCCTTACTCTGTAGTCAGAGTGGGTTATGGTCTTGAAGCGGACGTCTGAGTTATATGCGTCAAGTATTCTTATCTCGGGGGGGAGTGCGGGGGCGAGACGGCGGGCGGTTTCTTCCGGAGTCAGCATTTCTCTGAGCTTAATATCAACGAACTCGCATTCGCTGGAGGTGCCGAGAGAAAGAGGAAGGGCAAAGCCGAAACGGGGGTGGGGGCTGAAGCCCTCGGAATAGTAAAGGGGAAGACCTGCACGCTTGAACGCACGGCTGAATACCCGGTTAAGATCCAGGTGGGATATATATATCAGTCGGCCTTCCTTTGAAAATTTTATTCTGACAGTAGTTACTTCTTTCATTTGCAAGGGGTCCTTTCTCCGCCCAGTCTGTTTGCGCCGCAGCCCGAGCATTTTTCTCTGCAGGAGGGGGTAGCCTCGCCGCGCATTGCGCGGTGGCGCTCACGAAGGAGAAATTCCTTCGTTACTCCGCAGTCAATTACGTCCCAGGGCAGGATCTCGTCCTCTCCCATTTCTCTGTTGGCGTAGAAGGCGGGGTCTATTCCTGCGGCCCTGAAGGCATCCAGCCACTTTTCATAGTCAAAGTGCTCGTCCCAGGCATCAAAGCGGATGCCTCTCTTTCGTGCCTCAAGGAGAACGGGGGCAAGACGGCGGTTTCCTCTTGCGAATACCGCCTCAAGACGGGAAACGTCGGCGTCGTGCCAGCTGTATTTTATCTTTCTGTCGGTTATATGCTCTTTAAGATGAAGCTGTCTGCGCTCAAGCTCGCCAAGCTCTGTCTGTGCCTCCCACTGGAAGGGGGTGAAGGGCTTGGGGATGAAGCAGGAAACGCTTACCGTCACCTGGGGCGCACGCATGCGGTTTCTCTCTTTTGTGTTGTAGTAAACGGAGAGAACGTCCCGTGCCAGCTTTGCTATACCCTCAATATCCTCATCTGTCTCAGTAGGCAGACCGTTCATAAAGTACAGCTTTACCTGGGTCTTGCCGACGGAATATGCAAGCCCAACCGCTCTGAACAGGTCCTCCTCCGTAACGTTTTTGTTTATTACGTCGCGGAGACGCTGAGTGCCTGCCTCAGGGGCAAAGGTAAGACCGCCGGTCTTCACGCTGGAGATCTTGTCCATCAGCTCACGTGTGAAGCTGTCAACTCGCAGGGAGGGCAGGGAAAGCTTTACCTTTTCATCCTCCGTCCAGCTGAGCAGACCGTCAGTGAGGCTGTCAAGCTCTGAATAGTCGCTGATACTGAGGGAGGAAAGTGAGATCTCGTCGTATCCCGTTGATTCATAGGCGCATTTTGCCTGGCGGCAGAGGACCTCGGGGGTCTTTTCTCTTACCGGGCGGTAAACCATTCCCGCCTGACAGAAGCGGCAGCCTCTGATACAGCCGCGATAGACCTCAAGGACTATTCGGTCGTGTACAGTTTCAAGGTAGGGGACCAGCGGCTTTTCGGGATAGTGTGCCGTATCCATATCCTTAATTATACGCTTGGTAACACGGGCGGGAACGTCGGGATAGTTCGGGGTACAGGACGCAATGGTCCCGTCCGGATTATATTCAACTGTGTAAAGAGAGGGTACGTAGAAGCCCTCTATGTGCGAAGCCTCTCTGAGAAAGGC